>JAIRYX010000505.1 GCA_031267635.1 Planctomycetaceae bacterium | reverse complement strand
ATGCAACAATGTCGGTTGATATTCTTTATTGGGAATTTCAATCAGTTTTTGTTTCAGTAAGTCGGGATCGTCATTGATCATTTTATGGATTGCCTCCCTGTCCGACTTTTTGACGGCGTCAATGATTTCCTGTGAAGTTACCGCGTTTGCTGTGATGACAACATCTTGTTTCGAAATTACTTGTTGAGCGTAACCGGTCAAAAACGAAACAGACGTAAACGATACGGTTAAAAGTGTTGTGAAAACTTTTTTTCATTTAAAATTTTCCTTATTTTTAAGGGGTTCAAGTTTTGGACAAACAAAACCGTTTTTGTTTGTCCGGTTAATGTTGTTATTGAAATCTTATAACTGCGCCTTTAGTAGCACAAATCGTCTCTCTTTAATTTCTCTTTATGCCTTTATGTTTTTTCCACGTTAAAACATCAATAGCAATTAGCGGATCTAGTACTAGTTATTTACTACTTGTAGCACCAATAATAATGAGGGAAATAAAGGATAGGAAGCAGATAAGTAGTATTTGCGTCACTGTATAGGAATCAATAAAAAGTCTGATTAATATTGATATTTGAATCAATAATTCAGCAAAATCAAAATAAGTCTCCAAGACCATCGTTGTGCCTGTAAATGAACAAATGACAAATACAATAACATAGATTACGCCAATTGGCGCACAAGATTTCGTCACACCACCCACAATACCTAACATAATAAACAAGGCTAATATCCAAGCAACTATTGACGGAAGAAGTATTGATAATAGTATGTATAGCAACTCTAAAAGAAATACCGGCAATGAAAGAATGAAAACAATTATTCCAAACACAAAAACTAATAGCCAATGAATGTCTCCCGTAACGTGAGCATAAATAAGCTGTATTATGTTCGCTTGAACATGCCCCGAATCAATACGAGGACTTAAAACACCATGTTCTACGTTTAGTGTCATACCAAGGGGTTCTATGTCTTGGTTTATAGAGTAAGACATTCCGATATAATTTGTGTTGAACATGTAGTCAGACAAATTGTTCTTTTGTTCTGTTTTTTCATATCCAAAACTCCCATTGTCAATTTTGCCACAACCCGCTATCGTTGTCAAAAATAAAACGGACGCAAACGAAATGATTAAAAGTGTTGTGAAAATTGTTTTTTTCATTTGAAGTTTTTCTTAAATTTAAGGGGCTTAATGTTATGGACAAACAAAACCGTTTTTGTTTGTCCGGTTATACTCATTGCACTTGAGTTTTCGGTTTTATGGATGGATTTCAAACTGGATTTTACGGTATAACGATGCCAATGAAAACAAAAATTTCAAGGGCAAAAAGTATAATAATTTTTCAACGCAAAATACGCGAAATTCATGTTTTGTAACCTTTCGTGTTTTTAAAATCGCTACTTGGACTATCATCATCTTCTCGCTTATTCTCATTTCCCGATTTTCCTCCAGCGTCTGAATATTTTTTTCTTCGGTACTGCATTTCCTCTCGCTCCGTTGTGATCGCTATTTTTATTTTTCCTGCCTACCATTTGAATGGATGTTTCGGCATGTTATTATACTTGGTATTGTATTCTTCTTTACTCATGTTCGAATACCAGAGTAGGAATTCCATAATTCCAGGTATGTAGAAAAGATATAAGATACCAATCATATCTTTCTGGTTTGATAGTATCACATTAATCACTGATACGGTAAAAGGCATTCCTAACACGCCTAAATAAACAAGCCCCCAACCCCAACTTCCGTGGTAAAATTTGTGGATTCCGAAATGTCCTAAAAATAACACCAAAAGACATGTGACGATTTTATTTGTATAACCGGGATTTTCCTCAACGGCAAGCAGATGAACTCCGCCATTGTAACTATTATAGTAATCAAACACTGTCGTCTGAATCGTTTCCGGCGACACACTAAAACCGGACAGAGAAAATAAATGCTCTTTCCCCACATAGTCTTGAATACAAAGATTTCCATTTTTTATTTTTATTGAATGAATCGCTTTCCAAG
This sequence comes from Planctomycetaceae bacterium, assembly GCA_031267635.1. GTDB lineage: Bacteria > Planctomycetota > Planctomycetia > Pirellulales > Thermoguttaceae > WRMR01. The sequence continues at coordinate 22,666 of JAIRYX010000505.1, read as the reverse complement.
TGAAAATGACGTCGTAATTTTCAATAACAACGAAGTAATGTGAAAATAGACTGCTGTTACTTCGACCACGGCGGTAATTATGATAACATATTCCATCCCGTGTAATTTTGATAAACCGTTTTCTGAATATTGTCTTTATTCCCATCTGTAACGGAAATGTACTCAGAAGAAATAAAATTATACATACAAAAAATATAGCAGGAAAAAGAAATACCACTGCCATCACCAAACAACTAAATAAACCACCTATCGACAGTAATAGTCCCAACAAAACAAAAATTGAACTGCCAATAGTACGCCCAATACTTTTTTTATAAACGACCGGCGTATCATATATTGCGGATACGGATTTTCTTTTATTCACGTCTATTCCGATAGCAAGAAGTTCCTTACTGAGTGTGGACTTGATCTCGTCATCGTCGGCAAGATCATACGGAGTATCTCCGTTTATATCTTTGGCGTTAACATCTACCCCGGTGTCAATCAGTTTCATACATAATTCAATATTATTTTTTTCAACTGCAACATGAAGCAATGTTTTTCCATCTGCTGTTTTTGCATTGATGTCTGCGCCGGCATCAATCAGTTTCATACATAACTCAACATTATTTTTTTCAACAGCCAAATGAAGCGGTGTTTTTCCATCATCCGTTTTTATATTGATATTTACAGTATGTTCTGATAAAACGTCAAAAACTTTAGGGCGAATATTCTTATAACATGATAAATTTACTTTTCCGCCGCCTGCTTCTGCAGTAAGAAATATGACACATGATGTTTTAGAAAATCCGGTATCAATATAATTAATATCCGAGTCGGAAGACCAAACACAAGAATCAATTTGAGAATAAACAATTGTTCTTTTATATCCCCAACTAACGATCTCAAATCCGTTTTTGTAAAACTTTATTCTTCGGGCAAATGTCGGATAAAAAAAGACCAAAATTCCAAACGCCACGAATAATATAGACGTAAGCAGTATAGAATAGTAAAATACTATTCCATTGGATTTTGCGACTGAAGCCGCGATATACATACCGATACAACAACAAATTAACCCGAATCCAAAACTAACAATATAATCACGTTTTGTTCTTGTTTGAAATAAAAACTCTCTCAATCCCAATTGTCCGTTTTGATTTTTTGTTATATTTGACATGATTTTGAAATCCTTAAATTTAAAATTTTCATGTTATGGACAAACAAAACCGTTTTGCTTGTCCGGTTAATAATTTTTTACCGCGAAACACGCGAAATAACGTGAAACTCATTTTTCGCAACCTTTCGCGTATTTTACGTTTACAAACCATACGATTCATTCTTCGATTCATCCGATTCCGACTCCAAAGGATTATCTCCCGATTTCCCGCCCGCATCACGAAGAGCTTTTTTGGTTGCTTCTGATTTGGCGACATCAAGCGGCGTTTTACCCTTCTCATTTTTTATATTGACATCAGCATCTTTTTCAACCAAATATTTCACGACTGCTAAATTACCAGACCTAGCCGCCTCCAAAAGTGGCGTTTCGTCGTCGTGTTCGTATATGTTGTTGCATATTTGATTAACATTGGCACCTTTCGCAATAAGATATTTAACAACCTCTAAATTACCGTTCTTAACCGCCCCCATGAGCGGATTTCTCCTTTCTGTATTGACATCAGCACCGTTCTCTACAAGCTCTTTAACGATCTTTAAATTACCGGACTCAGCAGCATCATAAAGATTTTTTGATTCACAACCGGTCAAAAATAAAACGGACACAAACGAAATGGTTAAAAGTGTTTTGAAAATTGTTTTTTGCATTTTAATGTTTTCATGTTATGGACAAACAAAACCGTTTTGTTTGTCCGGTTAATAATTTTGTATTATTTCACAGGATCGAAATAATACATTTAACGTATTGCGTAACACAGTGCGCTAAGTGAAGTAAATTTATTTAATCTCCTCTCCCGATTTCCCGCCCGCATCACGGAGAATTTTTTTGACTTCTTCTGATTTGGCGGCATCAAGCGGAGTCCTGCCGTAATTATCTTTTGTATTGACGTTCGCACCTTGCAAGACAAGATATTTCAAAACGTCAACATTGGACTTAAATACCGCCCAATGAAGTAAGGTAAGACCGTATTTCTTCTCTTTTACATTGACATCCGCGCCTTGTGAAATCAGATATTCCAAATATTTCAAAATGTCAACATTAGAATTAAGGAATACCGCACAAATAATCGGAGTCTTGCCGTAATTATCTTTGGCATTTACATCCGCACCTTGTGAAATCAGATATTTCAAAACGTTAACATTGGAATTAAATGATGCTGCATAATGAATCGTAGTACCACCATCATTATCTTTTGCATTGATGTCCGCGCCTTTTTCAATGAGAATTTTCAACACGTCAACATTGGAATTAAATAAAGCCGCACGATGAAGTGGAGTCCAACCGTTTTTATCTTTTGCGTTTATATCCGCACCTTGTTCGATGAATGTTTTTACTTCGTCTGGTGAGCATTCTTTAACTGCTTGCCAAAATTTTTCCTGAATATTTGCGTCGTCTTTCGATTCCAATCCAGTTTTTTTATTGTTCGAAGCAGTAGTACCAGGTGAAGTAGCACTAGTTTGTGCCGGTTCTTGACCGCAACCGGTCAAAAATAAAATGGACACAAACGATACGGTTAAAAGTGTTTTGAAAATAGTTTTTTTCATTTTAAATTTTCCTTTATTTTTAAGTTTTAATGTTAAGGACAAACAAAAACGTTTTGTTTGTCCGGTTAATAATTTTGTATTATTTCACAGGATCGAAATAATACATTTAGCGTATTGCGTAACACAGTGCGCTAAGTGAAGTAAATTTATTTAATCTTCATTCCCGATTTCCCGCCTGCATCACGGAGAATTTTTTTGACTTCTTCTGATTTGGCGGCATCAAGCGGAGTCATACCTAATTTATCTGTTGCATTTATATCCGCGCCTTTTTCAATTAGAAATTTCAAAACGCCAACATTGGAATTAAATGCCGCCGCAGCATAAAGCGGAGTCATGCCGAATTCATCTGTTGCATTTATATCCGCGCCTTTTTCAATTAGAAATTTCAAAACATCAACATTGGAATTTTTTTGTGCCGCATAGCAAAGCGGAGGTGTGCCTAACAAATCTGCTGCATTTATGTCCGCGCCTTGCTCAACCATATATTTAACTGATTTTAAATCACCATCAATATACTGCATCAAAAAACGATGTTTCATTTGGTTCCGGATTTTTTTGACCACAACCGGTCAAAAACAAAACAGACATAAACGAAACGGTTAAAATTGTTGTGAAAATTGTTTTTTTCATTTTAAGTTTTCCTTATTTTTAATGGATTCAAGTTATGGACAAACAAAAACGCTTTTGCTTGTTCCGGTTAATTATTTTTCAACATGAAAAACGCGAAATTTCCACGAAACAACACGATACTTATTTTTCGCGTTTTTCGTGCTTTTCGTGGTTAAAATACACAAATTTATTTTCCTCACGCATCCCAAATAATTTGTTTTAATTTTGGAATATCAACTTTTTTCAGTACTCTGGCACTACTCTAGTTTTAGCACAGCAATAATTCCACTGACAACCCCCAAAATCCCCCCAAGAATAGCTCCGATATAGCCCCCAATTATAGATAGACAAGTAGCCCATGAACCTGCAACCAACCCAACACTATCATCCCCCATTGCCAAAGCACTAATAGTTCCTAAAACAGTCCCAATAACACCCCCGCCCAAAAAACCACAATAAGCTCCACAAAAAGCCACAACAATTCCAGCAATTACCCCCAAAAATATTCCCCAAATAAGTTTCAAAATAATCATAATTTTTTCCTTGAATTTAGGTTTTCATGTTAGGGACAAAAAAAACTGTTTTGTTTGTCCGGTTAAATAATTTTTCAACGTGAAGTACGCGAAACTTTGTGGAAAGACACAAAATTCATTTTTGTGTCTTTCGTGTTAAAAAAGTCATTTACCTTCCTCCTGCATTACGAATAATTTGTTTCTTTTCATCGGTATCCGCCAAATCAAGCGGCGTTTCACCATCTTTATTTATTGCATTGACATCTGCACCTTTTGAAATCAGATATTTCAAGACAGCAACATTGGAATTAACCGTCGCAGAATGAAGCGGGGTACTGCCGCTCTTATTTTTTGCGTTTATATCTGCCCCTTGCGAAACAAGATATTGTAATACATCAACATTGGCATTATTTGCTGCCGCCAAATGAAGCAGAGTCATGCCGTAATTCTCTTTTGCGTTTATATTCGCCCCTTTTGCAACAAGATATTTCAATACATCAACATTGACATTATTTGCTGCTGCCAAATGAATCGGAGTAATACCGGAATTAGCTTTTACGTTTATATTCGCCCCTTTCGCGACAAGATATTTCAATACATCAACATTGTAATGATGTGCCGCTAAATGAAGCGGAGTCATGCCTTCATTATCTTTTGCTTTGACATCTGCTCCTTTCTCGACCAGATATTCCAGAATGTCAACATTGGACTTAAATGCCGCCAAATGAAGCGGAGTCATGCCGGAATTAGTTTTTGCGTTTATATTCGCACCCTTTTTTACGAGTGTTTTTACTTCGTCGAGTGTGCCTTTTTCAAGTGCTTGCCAAAAATTTTCCTGAATATTTGTGTCATCAATTTTTGTCTGAATATTTGGATTAGTTTTTTCCCGACAACCTATCAAGATTGTAGAAACACAAGCAAACAACACACCTAATACTAATGTTTTATTCATTTTAATTTTTCCTTAAATTTAAGGTTTTCATGTTATAGACAAACAAAACAGTTTTGTTTGTCCGGTTAATAATTTTTCAACGCGAAACATGCGAAACTCATTTTTGTAACCTTTCGCGTTTTAAAAGTTCGCTCTACGAACGGTTATAATTTTTTTTATTTAATTTCCTTTCCCAATTTCCCGCCTGCATCACGGAGGACTTTTTTGACTTCTTCCGAATCCGCAGAATCAAGCGGCGTTTTACCATAATTATCTTTTACATTTACATCTGCCCCCTGCAAAATAAGATATTTCAATACATCAACATTGGGATTATTTGCCGCCGCAATAAGAAGTGGAGTAAAGCCATATTTACCTTTTGTGTTTACATCTGCCCCTTGCGAAACAAGATATTTCAATACATCAACATTGGGAATATTACTTGCCGCAAGATGAATCGGAGCAAAACCTTCATTGCTTTTTACATTTACCTCCCGCGAAACAAAATATTTCCACGCATCAACATTGGGATTAAACATCGCAAGAAGGAATGGAGTCCTGCCGTCATTATCTTTTTCATTTACATTTACTCCTTGCGAAATAAGATATTTCAATACGTCACCATTGGGATTATAATGTGCCGCAAAATGAAGCGCAGTCTCGCCGCCACTCGTTTTTTCATTTAACTTTACCCCTTGCGAAATAAGGTATTTCAATACATCAACATTGGGGTTATACCTCGCCGCAAAATGAAGCAAAGTCCAGCCATCAACATATTTTTCCTTTACCCGTCCAAATGCAAATTCCCCCATTTGGGAAACAAGAAATTTCAATACATCAGCATTGGGATTATACCTTGCTGCACACTGAAACAGAGTCATGCCCTTATAACTATCTTCTGTATTTACCTTTGCTCCTTGCGAAACAAGATATTCCAATACATCAACATTGGGATTATTACTCGCTGCAAGAAAAAGAAGCGAAGTCCAGCCGCCATCTCTATTTTGTTTCGTTACATCCACCCCTCGTTCCGCAAGGTTGTACATTTCACTAATCGAAAGCCCATCTCCCATTTCTGTATTTACATCTGCTCCTTGCGAAACAAGATATTTCAATACATTAACATTGGGATTATTTGCCGCCGCAACATGAAGCGGAGTCATGCCGTCGTTTTTGGATGCATTTACATCCGCACCTTGTTCGACGAGAGTTTTTACTTCGTCGAGCGATCCTTTTTCAACTGCTTGCCAAAATTTTTCCTGAATATTTGTGCCATCACTTTTTGCCGAATTATCGGACAAATTAATTGCAGCATCACTTTTTTTCTGACAACCAATCAAAAATAAAATGGACGCAAACGAAATGGTTAAAAGTGTTGTGAAAATTGTTTTTTTCATTTTAAGTTTTCCTTAATTTTTAAGTTTTAATGTTATGGACAAACAAAACCGTTTTGTTTGTCCGGTTAATTGTCTGAACTATGATTTATTTGATCCGTGTGATTATGGTGATTTTTATTTGTACAAATTAAATAATCACGCAAATCATTTCTATCACAAAAAACATCATTCAAACAAAAAATTATTTTCCAGCTTCACGCAAAATTTCTTTTATCTCTTCCGTCTTTGCGACATACTGAGGAGTCTCATCTTTGTTATTTTTTGCGTTGATATTCGCACCGGCGTTGACGAGAATCTTAACTGCTCTAACACGCCCTTCGTTAGCAGCCGTGTGTAATGGAGTATCACCGTCTTTATCTTTTGTATTGATGTCCGCACCTTTCTCGACCAAAAATTTCAAGACATCAACTTTGGTGGAGTTAAATGCCGCTTTGGAATAATTTGTCACTACAGTATGAATCGGAGTAGCACCGGCGTTATCCTCTTCGTTGATATTCGCACCAGCGTTAACGAGAACCTTAACTGCTTCAAGATTCCCATCTATAGCAGCCCAGTGTAATGGAGCCTTCCCGTCATTACTTTTTACATTTACATCCGCACCTTTCTCGACCAGAAATTTCAAAACATCAACTTTGGAACTCAGTGCCGCCGCAACATAAATCGGAGTCTCGCCGTCATTACTTTCTGCATTTACATCCGCACCTTTCTCGACCAGAAATTTCAAAACGCCAATTTGGGAATATCTCGTCGCATAATGAATCGGAGTCAAGCCATTATCATCTCTTGCATTGACTATATCTTCTTTCGCCCACAGACGGACGATAAATTTTACGTCGTCGAGTGAGCCTACTTTGATATATTGACATAATGCTTCCAGAGCAGTTGGGTCAACTTCCCGAGTAATTAAAGTCTCTTTCGATTCGGATTTTTCATTGTTCTGAATATTGCTGGATTTGTTGTTTCGAGTTTGCTCCGGCACTTGACCGCAACCGGTCAAAAATAAAACGGACACAAACGAAACGGTTAAAAGTGTTGTGAAAATTGTTTTTTGCATTTTAAGTTTTCCTTTATTTTTTAAAGGTTTTAATGTTTTGGACAAACAAATCCGTTTTGCGTGTCCGGTTAATACTCAGGTGTTTTTAATGCGAAACGGGCAAGTTGTTTGTATTACAAACCTCATTTCCACCTAATTTTCCGAACAAAACAACCTCAGTAGCAACAATTGCCTCAAAAAAACAACCTCATTACCTTATTCCAACCCAAATGTCAATGAGGTAATGAGGTTTATTTTGGGGGAAAAATCGTTGCTACTGAGGTTGTTTTGTTCGGAAAATTAGGTGGAAATGAGGTTGATGAATTCATTGCTCCAACATGTGAAAATAAAAAATTTCCGCGAACAGCTAATATTTCCCAAAAAACGAAATAAGCAGAAAAAAAGTCATGCAGATTTTGCTGTTCAAGATAAGGGAACAGCAAAACAAAGATATTGGCTCGGTTACCCGAAATTGTCGCCGACGGTATTCTTTTATACGAATCGGCAAAGTTATGAACTGCCAATCCCATTTGTTTTATATTATCCGTGCCACCGCTCGGACAGCTTGCACTGCGGGCAAGAGAAGTGCAATCAAAATTCCTATGATTGCGATAACGATTCAGAAGCTCAACTAACGCGCAGGTGAGTGAGTGAGTGAGTGAGTGAGTGAGTGAGTGAGTGAGTCTCCTCCCCAAACAACTATAAAGCAATTTAGTTTTTTTGTAAATAGGTTCTTCATAATTTTATTTTCAATTTTCATGAATTTTTGAAAAAATGCCTGTCCAATCAAGTAAATAGTACATAATAAAATATAATAACTGAAAAACAATTGTCAATACAGCGAAAATTTCCTTATTGTTTCATGCTTTTCGATAAGGAACGTAAAATGATACACGACAAAATAGGAATTTTTAAAATTTATAAAATACCCAAATCAACTCTACTCTCTGCTTTGTTTTCGCAAATTGAAATTTTCCTGTTTTTTTATTGTTATTTATTGCGTTTTCAACACGATAACCTTCCCAAAAACGAAATAATTCAGAAAAAACTCGAAATTGCTCTTTTTACGGGCGGCGTTTTTTATTAGAATCCCATGAAAACTTTTTTAATCAAAAACAGGAATCGCGTTATGAAACGAATATTTTTCATTTTCGGGCTGGCGAGCTGGCTTATCGGATTGTGCATCACGAATGTTTTTGCCGAGTTGACAATCGGGACAGTATCGCATGTCAAAGGGCAGGAGCCCAACACGCTGCAGGGTTTCGGAATTGTTGTCGGTTTAAGAGGAACGGGCGATAAAATCCGTAGTTTTCGTGAATCCGGCAATAGTTTGTTGCGGATGCTAGAACTTTGCGGACATAGCACGGCGACGATTCAAGACATGTTCAACGTGAAAAACGCGGCGATGGTTTCCGTGACGGCGACAGTACCGAGTTCCGGCGCGCGGGAAGGAACATTGCTTGATTGCCAAGTTGCAGCGTTGGGAAATGCGTCGTCACTTGAAGGCGGACAGTTATGGTTGACCTCAATGATTGGACCGAGACCATCGCCAAATCCCCTGGAAACAATTGTTTACGCACAGGCAAGCGGCAGCATTGTTCTCGAAAACAAGGAACAGCCAAATCGCGGACGGATCACCGACGGTTGCCGATTGGAAGACGATTTCTTCAATCCTTACGTTCAGGACGGCATTATCACGCTGGTAATTGACGAACAGTATGCCAATTTTTCAATGGCGCGCGCAATTGAAGAAGCCATTAACAACGACTCCATGAAATTCAAGAACATGAAAGCCAAAGCGATCAATCAAAACAATGTGACGATTCCTTTGCCTCCGGAAGAGATTGCCAATCCGGTGACGTTTCTTGCAGACATATTAAATTTACCGCTTACCGACGTCCCGCGAATCCCGACAGTGATTATCAACGAAAACGCGCCAAGCGTGGCGATTGACGCGGATGTGGAAATTCTGCCGACAACCGTAACGCATGGCGGAATGACAATTACGATTCCCATGTTGGACGGAACGCGACCGCCGCAGCCGGAACGTTTTACCAACCTTGATCCCGAAGAACGCCGCACGAATACGCAAAATATCAAACTCCGCGCGTTACAGGAATCGCTCAACGAGGTCAATGTTCCGACCAAAGAGATTATCACGATTATCAAAATGCTCGACGCACAGGGAAGCATCCAAGGGAAAGTGATTAAATATTAACTCATGTTACGCATGAGCGATCAAATGTTACGCATGAACTGTCAAAGCATATCCCAAGTTGATCAAAAGGAAGACGAGCAGTTTTTCGCAATGATTCCTGTCAAGGGCGGAAAAACTGTTTTTTCGCTCCTTGAATACTAATCGCTCGTGCGTGACAGGAGTAGGAGTAAATCACCCTATTTCGGACGGAATGAAGATTCTACGCAACATGAGTTATCATACAAATAATTCGGGAAACACACCAACGGCTCCGGGACTTGTCCCAGCGGCTTTCGGACTTGTCCGAACAGTTTTCGGACTTGTCCGAACGGCTCCGGCTCATGAGCCAACGGCTTTGGATTATAACCCGGACGCTTTGGATTAGACAAAGAGTTTATTTTGATGGCTTGTTTAATTAGCATCGCGTAACATGAGATATTCAATGAAATGCTTTTAGGTTCCGGCGTTGATTTGCTATGTTTTCCTATATACTTGACAAGCCAACCGGCAATCAACACCTAATACTTCAAATGAAAGAAAAACAATGATAAATTCCATCATGCCATTATCCGACACGCTGAAAACATTACCGCTGGCGGAAAAAACGCCGGACGCGCCGGACGTTTCCAAAAACGCGGATAAAGAAGAGTTCCGCAAAGTGTTTCATCAATTTGTCGGCACGACGTTATATGGACAAATGCTGAAATCGATGCGTCAAACGCAACAGAAGCCGGCATATTTCGACGGCGGACGCGCGGAAGAAATTTTCCAACAACAGCTCGACCAGCAATTAGTGGATCGCGTCACCGAAGCGTCGTCCCGCACGGTCAGCGATCCGATGTTTAAGTTAATCACAATGCGAAGAAGCTAAAAGATACAAAATGATTGAAGTCTCTTTCCTTTTATTCGTCGCTCATCTCCCTACAACACTTTCAGTTTGAATTTCCATGGAACATTGGCAACACCAATTATCAAAATTTTTGAAAAGCTTGCTGTCGGCGCAACAAGAAACGATAACGCTACTGGAGCGGAAACAATCGTTGTTTGCGGCAAACGATTTGACGGCAATTGAAACGATGATTCCGCAAGAGCGGCAGGCGGCGGAAACGCTGCAACAATGTCTTGCGGAACGACAAAAACTACTGCAAGACGCGGCGGCGGAAGGGTTGCCGTCGGAATCGGTCGGAATGCTCGCACGGGCGGTTGTGCCGGATCAGGACGAGGAATTTTGGCGGATATTCCGCACAACACAATATCAATCGTCGCTCTTGCGGCAGCATAACATCACTAATTGGGTCGTCACACAGCGCGGCTTACTGCACATTTCGCAAATGCTCGACATCATCGCCGCACGCGGACAGCCGCGCCCCACTTACACGCGCAATCACAGCAAAAATATCGGAACTACCGGCGGGTCGCTCATGGATAGAAAAGCGTGAGCGGAATGTGGCGAACATCGGAAATCAGCAAAGGAGCATGAAATTTTGCATTGAGGGGAGGAGTTGCTCTTTGAGATGTTTGGCGATTTTGTTGACCTCGAAAGCAGGGACTTGTTTCAGCAGTCAGCAGGTTTCACGTTAAGGATTTTTTTGTATGGCATGAACTTTGCGAAGTTAATCCATCAAGCGTTTCATAGATTCCGAGTTGACCGAATCAGTAAAATCTACCTCAACTTTCAAGATATACTTCCCCCACTTGAAGTTGCGTTTTTTAAACAATATTCATTCGTTCATCTGTCCCTTACGTCTCTTTTATCCCTACTGTCCCTTTTTTGATGAAAGGCGAATGTTAAAGTGTGAGGAGTTGATAACAGGGAAGTTATCGTTCTAAAGTCATATTCCTCGTTTTCCGAGTAGCAAAGAGAGGAACACCGGAACGCCGATAAATGCGGTTAAAATAGAAACCGGAAGAATACGCGGAGCGAGAATCAATCGGGCAAATAAATCGGCGGTTAAAAGTAAAAGTGCGCCGGAAACCAACGAAAACGGCAGTAAAAAGCGATGATCCGAACCGACACACAGCCGGGCAAGATGCGGTATAACTAACCCGACAAATCCAATAATACCGAGAACCGAAACTAACAATGCCGTCAGCAGCGACGACAAAATCATCGTCAATATCCGCACACGGCGTACCGGAACGCCAAGTCCCAATGCAGTTTCTTCGCCGAAAATCAATGCGTTGTAGTTCCACGATTGCGAAAGGAAATAAGCGGAAACAGGAACAATGCAAACGCTCAATAGCAGAATCATATTCCATGTGGCGCGGGCGGTATCGCCGAATGTCCAGTACACAATCGCCGCGAGCCGCGATTCGTCGGCAAAATATTGTAAAAACATTAAACCGGCGGAAAACAGCGAACTGAACGCGACGCCAAGCAAAATGATTGTTTCCGAGCGAGAGCCGCGCAATCGGGCAAGCGCGAGAATCACCGCACTGGTGATAAGGCACGCAAAGAATGCGCCGAGCGAAATCATACTTTGCGGCATACCGGGATGAATAAGCGTATTGTCTTGCGAGACAATTTTTCCGCCGCCGAACAAAAGCGTTAACGCTGCGCCGAATGCCGCCGCACTGGAAATTCCTAACGTAAACGGCGAACAGAGCGGATTCCGCAAAACGCTTTGCATTGTTGCGCCGGAAATAGCGAGTCCCGCCCCGGCAAGAATCGCCGCAAGAGTTTGAGGCAATCGGATATTCATAATAATGCGCACGAAACGCTCTTCCGTTTCCCATCCCAAGAAAACGGCGATTGTGTCGCGCAACGGAACCGCCGCCGCTCCCACCGTAATCGAAACGCAAAGGACAATCGGCAGTAAAACCATCGCCAGAAATAACAGAATCAAGCGTCCTTGAGTCGAGCGAAAATAGTTTTTTGTAAGGTCGTTCATTAAAAATCAAAAAAATTCTAAATACTCAAACGAAATTTTTATTTCCCACGGAGTTTGGCACGAAAATTTTTTAGAAAAAGTATAGAGTAAAGCTTGTCGGATAAACCCGAACATTGTCATTCGTGCGAAAAAATGAAGAAACAAGCGTCGCCTTCTGCTTGTTTCTTCAAAGATTTGATGTAACTATTCAGTCCATATTTAAAGCGTAAGGAACATAAAAACCGTATTACAACAATTCACAAATCAAGTCGCCGATTTCTGTCGTGCTGTAACCCATTTTGCCTGCCGCCTGGCTTTTCATTTTTGTTCCTGTCGCGGCGACAATCGCTTTCATCACACGCTCCGACGCTTTCGGGTAACCGGCGTTTTCCAACAGCATCGCCGCCGCGCTAATGGTCGCAATCGGATTGATAACATTTTTACCGGTGTATTTCGGCGCACTTCCGCCCATTGGTTCAAACATACTGACGCCGCCCGGTTCGGGATTGATATTTCCGCCCGCCGCAACACCCATACCGCCTTGTATAATTCCCGCCATGTCAGTAATGATGTCGCCGAACATATTTGTTGTGGCAATCACGTCGTAATATTCCGGGTTCTTGACCATCCACATACAACAAGCGTCCACGTTATTGTAATCGGTTTCAATATCGGGATATTCTTGCGAGATTTCCTTGAATGTTCGATAAATCAAATCGTGTCCGTAAGTCAGCACGTTTGTCTTTCCGACCAGAGTGAGATGTTTTCGGCGATTGCGTTTGCGCGTGTATTCAAACGACCAGCGAAGCCAGCGCTCTGTTCCTTTGCGAGTGTAAATCGCCGTTTGCGTAGCGACTTCCTGCGGTGTGCCTTTGTGCATAAATCCACCGACTCCGGCGTACATATCTTCTGTGTTTTCACGAATAACGACAAAATCAATATCATCCGGTGTTTTATTTTTGAGTGGTGTTTCCACGCCGGGAAAAAGTTTGACAGGTCGCAAATTGATGTATTGATCGAAACGAAAACGAAGAGCCAACAAAATCCCTTTTTCGAGAATTCCGGGCGTAACGTCAGGATGTCCGATTGCGCCGAGCAAAATTGACGTAAAACCGCTCAATTGCTCAATATCTTCTTCTGTCAGAATTTTTCCGGTTTTCAGATAACGATCTCCGCCAAGGTCAAATTTCGTCGCATCAACCGAAAAACCTTCAAGTTTCCCAACCGCGTTTAAAACTTTCAAACCTTCACATGCCACTTCGGGACCAGTTCCGTCGCCACCAATTACCGCGAGCTTAAGAATGTCAGACATTTACAACTACAACCTTTCAAGTTAAATTCTCAAATTTTCCGCCGCACTCTCGGCGTAATCGTTCTTTGCTTAAAGACAAACACATTATTATACGCGACAGCCGGTAATCTGCAAGGATGAAATAATTATACTCCTCCCACTTGAAAACTCGTTTTTTAAGACAGCGATTATCGTTCATTTAAGGTCATTCCAAAACCGGCGGAACAAGAAAGTATTCGCCGTCTGTTTTAGACGCGATGTTCATAGCAGAATCGCGTGGCATGGACGTGATATTTACGTCGTTTCGGAAACAGTTCATTTCGTCAATTACTCGTGTCATCGGCTCGACATTTTGCGTATTGACTTCGTTCAGAAGTTCCACGTAATTTAGCACTTGCTGCAAATCTTGCGCCGCCCGAACTGCTTCTTCCTGCGTAGGATGAAGCCGAGCAAGCATTGAAATTTTCAGAATTTCCTCTTGAGTAATCGTTTTCATTGTTGATTTATTGTAGTAATTTTTATTTTTTGGTAGTCGGAAAACATTGTCATTTCAGCTCTCATTGTACAATAGAAGCGAATTTATGTCAAAGACAAAGTGTAAAATAATCGGGCGGCAATTTGTTTGACAAAATCTTTCATGAGACGGCATTGAGGAACACATTAACCCGAAGTTCCGTAAAAAACGGCTGAAAGTTTGCATAAGGTAACTATTGAATGATTGAAAATTTGATGGAGTTGGTTAGCGGTTGCCCAAAACATCACAAAGACAATCAACCCCCATTTTATACGGTTTAGACGTAATATGTTCCCAGGGAAGTTCGGCGGAATCGTTGTACGGCGTATGTACTGCCGTGTCAACCGGAATGTTATGCGACGCTAATGCGTTGTGCCAGACGTCCGGTCGAAAATGTTCTCGCCACGCATCTAAACGCGCACCGTTTCGCCACGCCGTTTCAATGACGTTGCACATCCGCCGGTCGCCTCGGCAGATCACCGCTTCGGCAATGCTCGTTTCGAGACCGTGATATTTGACTTGCACCGCACCGACATGCTTTGCCGTCCGCAAACGACGGTGGACTTCCGTAAAATACTCGCGAGTCTGCATCGCATTTCGCTGAAACGGCGTTTGCGGTTTCGGAATAAAATTGGAAACGCTGGCAACAATGGACGGAAAACGTTTCAAAACGGATTTTCCGAGATACGCGATTTCCTGCGACAACGACACAATACCGTCAATGTCCGCCTCGGTTTCTTCGGGAAGTCCGCACATAAAATACATTTTGACCCGCGAAAAACCGTTCTCAAACGCGCTGCAGCATCCGGCAATTAAGTCGTCGTTGGTCACTTGCTTAAATATCCGACGCCGCATTTCATCTAACGCGGCTTCCGGCGCAATAGTAATTCCCGAAGAACGTTCTGTTGTCAACGCCCGCGTCACATCGGATAATTGATGATTGACCCGCAAACTTGGTACGGCAATCGAAATTCCGAGCGGCGTTAACGTCTCGCGAAGTTTGAGCATTAACTCATCAAATTGCGGGTAATCGCTGGACGACAGTGATAAAAGCGAAACATCGCGCACGCCGGTTATAAGACAAGCATCCCGCGCTGCGCGGACAATAGCCTCTACCGGACGTGTGCGAATCGGACGTTTCATCGGCGAACTTTGACAAAATTTGCAACCGCCGGGACATCCTCGCATAATTTCTACTGAAATTCGGTCTTGCACGCTTTCAATAAACGGCAATATCGGATTTGTCGGCGTCGGATAAGCGTTGATGTCCGCCACGACCGCGCGTTGGATCGTTTCCGGCACACCTTTTTCTAACGGATACGGCGTTCCGGCGCGGTTGTCGTTATAGATTTCCTGTTGATAAAATTGCGGCACATAAACATAGGGAAACTGCTTCGCCAATTCGAGCAACGCCTCGCGACGCAAACAACGCGATTGTTTCAGCTCTAACCATGCGTCGCAAATCTTCGGCAAACTTTCCTCGCCGTCGCCGATAACAAACAAATCAATAAATTTCGCAAGCGGTTCGGGATTACACGCCGACGGTCCGCCCGCAATGACAAGCGGATGCTGCGCCGTGCGTTCTTCGCTGTGAATCGGCACACGTCCGAGTTCAAGTATTGTCAGAATGTTCGTGTAACAGAGTTCGTATTGCAGGGTAAAGCCGAGAACGTCAAAACAATCAAGCGGCGAAAATGTTTCCAAGGAATAAAGCGGCAGATTGTTCCGCCGTAAAATCGCTTCCATATCCGGCAACGGACAAAAAACTCGCTCGCACGCCCAATCGTCGCGACGATTCATCATAGCGTAAAGAAGCTGCAAGGCGTAATTGCTCATGCCGATCGTGTATAAATCGGGAAACGCAAAACAAAATCGCCCACGCACCGCATCGGCACGCTTGACAATACTTCCCGGCTCGCCGCCGATATACTGCCCCGGCGTCTGAATATCAGGTAACAACAGCGATTCGACTTTCGCACGCAACGCCGGATCAAAAAAATAATCGGTCATGTTTTTACTAAAAAGGAGACGTTAAGGACAAAAAAGACTTTGGGGACACGATGAATGAGAAACTCTGTTTTAAAAGCTATTGTTCCTAATGTCCTTTATGTCTCTTACTTAAAACGAAAAATGAAGTTTGAGTGTATCTGATCTTTCAGAATAGTCAACGTCTTGGATTCGATACAAAATTTTGTAACTATTCAGTTGTTCAAGCCCAATAAATCCGCACTGAACCACTGGGTAGTACAAAGCCACGCAATTTCACTTGACATTTTTCATATCAAGGGAAATTGAGGAAATTGGGAGTAGTTGCAGTCAATTTTACCAGAAAATATTATTATTGCCGCCCTTATTTTATAAAATACGGGCGGCAATAGTAAAATCTTTCGGATAACCAGTGCGGATTTATTTGGTGTGAGCGACTGAATAGTTACGGAAAATCATCTTACTTTTCGACTCCAAAAGTTTCTTCAACATTTGGAGTCTCCCAAAATTGCCATCAAGCAAGTAATACAGACGTCCCGCAGAGAAATTCAACAGAAAACGTTACGCTGACAATTGGAGATCGAAAAAAACTCTACTCATCGCAACATCCAACCAATTCCCCCAAATGTGAAATAAGCAAAAAATTTTACCTGTGGCTGGAAATCGCACTTGCACAAATAATAACTTTTATGGTAAAATGCACTGAATTTTATGGCTGTCTGTTAGCAGATACTCAACCTTTTTTATTTATTTTACGTAAATCACGGAGAATCATGTTGTGATGAGTTCAGAAGTTGGAAATTTCCATGTTCTTTTGGTGGATGACGATCCTGAAATTCTTGATTCAATGCGGGTCGCGCTTGAAGCAAATAACTATCATGTGACGATTGCCCATAATGGTAGTCAAGGGTTAGCTCTTGCCGAGCGTCAAATGTTTGATTTGTTGATTCTCGATATGATGATGCCTAAACGAAGCGGTTTTCTTGTTCTTGAAACGTTGCGGCAAACAGAAAAACGTCCTACACGAATTATTATGGTGACAGCCAACGAAGGAAACCGCCACCGTGAATATGCGGAACAACTCGGCGTGGACGAATATCTCCGCAAACCATTTCCGATGGATATGCTTCTCGAATCGGTCAAACGAGTGATGGCAAAATAAAAGACAATATTATACTCCTCACGCTTAACATTTCGACTTTTAAGACAGCGTTGATCGTTCATCACGTCCCGAAATTTCCTTTTATCCCTTTTTTGATGAAAACCGAAATTTCAAGTGTAAGTAGTATATTTCGTTTTTTGGGGAGTTGTTTGAATCGTTAGGACATTGGAGAAATTAGGAATTAGAAACCTCATTTCCACCTAATTTCTTAACAAAACAACCTCAGTAACAACGATTGCCACCAAAAACTAAATCTCATTACCTATATGGATTGTTTCCAAATATATTTCGCAAAAAAAACAAAAATTTTCTGGTAATGTATATTATTTTTCAAAACTATGAATATAATGCATATTAATTGAGTCGTGACATGTTGTCCGATTCATCTTTACAAACCAACTCGTATAGGGAAAGTTTTTGATGAAAACTACAAAAAATGAAACCAGAAGTGAAGTAGCAACAACTGCTCAAGAATCAATGTTGCAAAGACGGTGAAGTCGCTCGTCTTCCTTGTCTTTATGTGGAACGCAACCGCGTTTCCATTCTACGCCGCATTCGCGGACAATCCGATTAGCAGGAAAACTACAGTAGATGCTAGGATGTTGGTTCCGCAATCCGATGGCGTGTACAAAGACATTACCCCATCAAGTGAAGAATATCATGAGGATGAGACAGTTCCCTACTTTTACACAAAGAATTAGGAGGTGAATATGACAACCTCACAGAAAAACATTCTTGTTTTAACGATCCTTGTTGTTTTGAACATTGTTGTTCTTTTCAGCGTCCATTACTGGCGAAAAAGTCATCAGGTAACGTTGGAAACGCACCGCCCCAAAAGCGTCGGAATAGGCGGACCGGCAATTGAGGCATTTGACAGAAGCACGGACAGATGGATAGAGGAAATGAAAGCGGAATCCATTGAAGAATCGTTTGCTTTGTTGAATGATCTCTATGAGTACCGATATTCCAAAATAACAGAGTATTCCGGGTTCGATTCGATGTCATTTGATACGCACGAAGATCGTGAAAACAAACTGTACAAATATGCGGTTCCTCAAGCATTGAGTAACCGACGTTTTCTTAAAGCCCTTGAGGATTTGAAAAAATTATCACGGTCTGAGTGCGTCAAATTATTAACGCAATGTATCCAAGACAACTTAAAAGAGAAAATAAGATTGTACGAATTGGATACGGTAGGTACCGTGATGAATAAGGGATTATATCGCGACAATTGGGCGCTTTACTTGGGAGAGAGCGAGGGCGGTAACGACTTTTACCGTTCACGAAGAAAACCCGGAACAGATATAACGCAATTTGCTTGTCGATATGGAATATTGTCCTGCGTTTTGCTTGCCGGTCAATTGGAGTTGGGTAAAGAAATGCGACCGGTCATTGAAGAGGTTATTCAACAGGCAAAGAGAGAATATGCATTGTACAACAGTCTTGGCGACGATGCGAATTCTTTCAAATGGGTTACTATCAGCGAATCGCTTTACAACCCGTCAGTTCTTGTAACGGGGACGTTGTGTGATCGTTCGTGGAATGCGGAATTGAAAAAGGAATTGGTGAACAAGGGGAAATTGATCAACCGCGAAACCGTCGATTATCGTGCGCGTACAACCGAATACGATTGGCCCGCGGCGGAAGGTTGGATCAACCCCGAACCATTCAACTCAAAACTCCCTTTTCGTTACTACGAAAAAATCACAGACGAAGAGTTTAATGCAGCTTTTCCATAGTAAAATAAGGTAGAAATAAGGTTTGTAATTCATCCCCCTGTAACGGAAGCATCCCGCTTCCGTTACACCCTCCCGTAGAGGTGGGATTATCAAATATTGATCGAACATCATAAAATAATCACGCCCTTGCAGGGCTTTGTTTTTGGGGGAGTTACGATCCGGTGATTGCGCTACACCGGCGGTTATCCAACATAAATACCAATTAATAGTTTTTACAATGAAATAGTTTCCTATTGCGTTTTCGAATATTGCCTTCCCAACAAATGAAATAATCAGGGGTTTTTAATAACGATGAAAGAACTTACTTTATTAATTTGTTTGAGTGGTTTATTTTAGGGATTTTTCTTTGTTTGCCATGTTGTTTGTGTGTTACCTTGTTTTTTAGGGACATTTAAAATTCCCTCGACAAAACCTGATTTGTCCTAAATGTCCATTCTTCGTGAGCATAGAGGAAAAACAATCCAGAAGTCATTCACAATATTGAATTATTTCACTAGGGAGCGAGAAAACAACATTTTCCTCACGCACAA
This sequence comes from Planctomycetaceae bacterium, assembly GCA_031267635.1. GTDB lineage: Bacteria > Planctomycetota > Planctomycetia > Pirellulales > Thermoguttaceae > WRMR01. The sequence goes on along the minus strand of JAIRYX010000505.1, from coordinate 3,195 downwards.
CAACTTCTTCGAACGACACGTCAAAAAACGCATGAAGACGTGCAAGACATGATTGAACAACATGTTCCGGTGCGCTGGCTCCGGCGGTAATAAGAACTGTTTCTTTTCCCGAAAACCACTGCGGATTGATTTCGTCTGCACCATCAATTAACCGCGAAACAATTCCTTGCTGTTCTGCAATTTCACATAGTCGCCGACTGTTTGAGCTATTAACACTTCCAATAACCAATGCCGTATCTGCTTGTTTCGCAAGAATTTGTACTGCTTCTTGACGATTTCGCGTTGCATAGCAAGTATTTTTATCCGAGATTTCGATGTTGGGAAATTGTTCCCGTAAAATGTTTACAATCTGTTCGGTTTGCGTTATTGACAATGTTGTCTGCATAAGGCATGCAAGTCGCAAATCTTTATATGGCAAATTGTTCTGAGTGCGTTGATGCGTAAGATTGCGAGCTTCTTGTTCCGACGAAATTACTGTTATCTGTTGCGGTGCTTCACCGACTGTTCCGACCGCCTCGTCATGTCCAGCATGACCAATGTAAATCACATGGTATCCTTTTTCGACATAAGATTTTACCGCCTGATGTACCCGTGAAACTAAAGGACAAGTCGCATCAATCACTTTTAGCGATTTTTTAACGGCTTCTTCACGAATTTGCGGAGAAACACCATGTGCCGAAAACATCACCACGGAATATTCAGGAACGGCATTTAGTGAAAAAATAAATTGAACACCTAACGCCATAAAACGATTGACAACATAAGTATTATGAACGATTTCATGATAAACGAAAATTTTTTTATCGAAAAATCGCGTAACTACTTCCTCAAGGGTTTGTACTGCTCTATTTACACCAGCACAAAACCCACGAGGATTAACTAGAATAATGTGCATCTTTGAGAACCAAAAGGAGTCAACGCCAAGAAATCATCAGTTTAACTGTTAACTCATGTTATGCCTGAGCTATCGTAACTATCCAGTTGTTCCAACCCAATAAATCCGCACTGGGCGTCTGAATAGTTATCCGAAAGATTTTACTATTACAGCCCTTATGTATCAAGTTTCCCTTAGTAGCCGACATAGCCCTCAAACTCGCCCTTATGTTTTAGATCATGGATTGTTATCAAACCAAATAGAACGAAAAATAAGGGAATAAGGTCGCAATGTTGGCGCGATTCGGGCTACTAAGGGGAAAGTTGATAAATAAGGGCGGCAATAATAATTATGTTCCGGTAAAATTGACGGTAACTATTCCGTTGTACTGTACGGATTTATTTGGTTTGAGCGACTGAATCGTTACGTTTCCTGAATGTTAATCGCTCATGCGTAACATGAGCTGTTAATTATCAAAAACTTAACAGAGATTTTCTTCGTTTTTGATGAATCTCCCTGTACCTACTGTGAACTTCTAAAAACCTCTTCCTAATATCAGCAAGTCCTTATTTTTCAATGGTAGAATTTGTTGAAAGTGAGGTTTTTAGAAGTTCTCTACTTTTTATTGTAAATTCCACCGTTCAATCAAATCATCGCCCGCCGGAGTCATACGGCGCAATTTATTTGCCAATTTTTCTTTGGCGCTCGAGTCCATTTTTGCCAATTTGCTTTGGATATGTGCGTATTGTTCACGACGTTTACGGCGGCGGCGAATTTCTTTTTTTCTTTCGCTAATCGACATTTTTACCCTCAAAATAACATTATTGGTTGTTGGGATATGCTCCGGTTCATTGTCGCTACCGGAAAAATTCCCATGATTTTCAAGCAATTATTGTAATAAACAAACCAACAATGTCAAGCGGACAAATTGCACAGTTTGAAAAAATTTTGTTCCCAAGAAACTATTCAATCGCCCTGATTTTTTGTTGCCTTTTGACATTGACTTGGGGTTGCGGATTTGCTATTCTATAACTTCTCACGGCGAGAATTGCACTCTTATTTACTCATGTTACGCATGAGCGATTAACATTCAGGAAACGTAACGATTCAGTTGATCAAGCCAACTAAATCCGCACTGGGCGACTGAATAGTTACAATTTTTCTTTTATCGCAATGTATCCATAAAATCACTGTTTTATCAATATTTTATAAAAATCAATTATTATGGTTTCCAATCAAACAGCTTTAGAACAATTACGCTGGAAAAAATTCCCGATATTAGACAAAGGATACGTCTGTCTCGTCGATTGCATGGGCGACGACGCGGCAATTGTTCAAGCGGCACGAGTCTCTTACGGTGAGGGAACGAAAAGCGTTTCCGACGACCGGACACTCATCCGATATCTGATGCGGCGTCAGCACACAACGCCGTTTGAAATGGCGGAGATCAAACTGCTCGTCCGCGTGCCGATGGATTGCTGGCGGCAGTGGATTCGGCATCGTACCGCATCGGTCAACGAGTACAGCACGCGATATTCGGTCGCAATTGACGAAACATATCAGACGAAACCAGAACAATGGCGACTGCAAAAAACAACGAACCGGCAAGGAAGCGACGGTTTTCTCGACGCGGAGCAAGGGCGTCTTTTATCTGAAGAGGAACAGGCGTTTCACCGGCAAGCCCGCGAAATTTACGACCGCCGTATTCGTCAAGGAATCGCAAGGGAACAGGCGCGTAAAGATTTGCCGCTCGCCGCCTACACCGAAGCGTACTGGAAAATCGACTTGAATAACTTATTTCATTTTCTCTTCTTACGAATGGACACGGCGCACGCTCAGTATGAGATTGTGCAGTACGCAACGACTATCGGCGAAAAAATCGTGAAGCCATTGTTTCCGTTCGCGTGGGAAGCGTTTTCCGACTATCGGCTGGAAGGAATGAGTCTGACGCGACTAGATCGCGATGTCATCGTTCGTCTTGCTGCAAATGAGACCGTTCCTGCGACTTACGAACAATTTCTAGCATCACAAGACGAGTCATGGCGAAATCTAGAATGTTGCCGAGAACGCTCCGAGTGTTGGGAAAAGTTGCAGCGAATAGGATTGGGAAAAGGGTGAAAAACTGTAGGGAACTTCTAAAAACCTCTCCCAAATCTTCGTCAGCCCTTATTTTTCAACGGTCAAATTTGTTGAAAATGAGGTTTTTAGACGTTCCCTAAAACTACTATACATTACGCAGACAATATTTTATAGTTTTTGAAGTTTTGGAATTCCGGATTCGTGAGTGTTGCGACTTGTTCTTTATATTGTTGATCAATTTG
>JAIRYX010000495.1 GCA_031267635.1 Planctomycetaceae bacterium | reverse complement strand
AAAGAAGCGGTCAAATGGTATCGTAAAGCCGCAGAACAAGGAAATGCAATGGCTCAATTGATACTCGGCGGCTACTATGCAGAAGGTATCGGAGTTGATAAAAATTTAGAAGAAGCAGTAAAATGGTTTCGTAAATCTGCCGAACACAATAACCCCGATGGTCAATGGTTCCTCGGTTGTTGTTACGCCGATGGTAAAGGTTTAACAAAAGATGAAGAAGAAGCGATCAAGTGGTGGCAAAAAGCCGCGAAACAAGGACATGAGCTTGCAAGCAAAAAATTAGAAGACTATAAAAAACTTGCAGATAATCCCAACGACAGTAATAAAAACCGCATAATAAAAGCTGTTCAAAAAGGTGATTTGAAAACAGTTAAAAAATTAGTTGAAATAGAGCCGTCAATATTGAAAACACAAAATACAGACCCAATCATTGATATTAATAAATATCCGGTGTTTCGTGGCGTACTCCAAAACAATGTTGATGGAAGAAATCTTCTTCATTTTGCCGCATCTGTTCCAGAAAGTTTTGATGTATTGAAGTATTTGATCGAACAAAAAGCCGATGTTAATGCGATTGATGGACGTGGTTTAACACCACTTTTTTGTGCAGCGTTAGTACAAAATGAAAAAGCGGTATTGTATCTTCTTGAACACGGCGCGGACCGTCCGCAGTTTAAACATTATCAGTTACCGGAACGTGAATTAAATCTAGCAAAATTTTATGGTATTATGGATGGTGGTAGAAAGATTAGTGAGAGAAAAGTTGAACATGACGATCATACAGAGGTAATTGAAACATTTGATCTTTCAACCATGGATAGAGGTTATAACTCACTAAGAGCATCACGAAAACAGTTAATTGACAAAATTGCCGCATATATCAACTCAGTTAGCCACTAGAACACAAAAAGTAAAGATTAAAATTTAATTTCGTGTTAAAAAATATCTGCTGCTTATTTCACATTTTGGGAAGACAATATTTGAAAACATGATAGGCAACGGTGACACAAGAGGAAGACTCATAATCGTTCGAATAAATTCAAAGTAAATGGTATTGCTAATTTGAATGCTTTATGAATTTCAAAATCCCTTTTTATAGCATACCATTTTTACATTGCCCAGCGCAAATAGGAAACAAGGAGGAAAATTTTTCCTTGCCCCCCCAAAAAACGAAATAAGCAGAAAAATTGGTCATTAGGATATTGTTTTCTAATCTCAACTCAATCGCTCGGCGTCGTTTAGCGAGCGATAACCTATCTCCCGAAAATCCGAAATCGCCGGAAATCTTTAATCATCCGCCTTATCTCCGTCTTTAATCACGAAACGGGCTTCAAGTCGGGCGACAGCTCGGGCGAGTCCGGCTCCCTCGACACTTTTCAGCACTTCGCGGAAATCTTTATAGGCAGCGGGAGCTTCGTCTTTCGGATAATTGCGGCAATTTGTCAAAATATCGTCAGCGTCAAATTCTGCATTGATGCTGCTTTGGTCAAGTTCTTTGTTCGCTTTCGAGCGGCTCATTTGCCGTCCGGCTCCATGATTGACGCTGTAACATGTTTTGATCGCGTCTGCTTCGGCAACCATCACCACCGAACCGTCGCGAGGATTGCCGGGCAGCAAAATCGGGTGTCCGACTTTTTCAAACGGCGTTCCCACAAGCGACGGATGATTTGCCGGAAACGCTCGCGTCGCTCCTTTGCGATGCACCCACATCATATTACCGTCGAGCGGTTCAAGCCGCGCGATATTATGGCTGATATAATACACAAAATTCGCTTTAACGTCGGGGAAAACTTCTTGAAACGCCTCATAAACCAGCGTATTGATGAGCAGATGATTTACTGTCGCAAAGTTTCCGCCGAGCGCCATGTCGTCGAGATAATCGTCGGCTTCAGGACTGCCGAGCGGCGCGTACACCAATTCTTTGTCGTCGCCGGGAAACGGAATCCCCCAATCGTTGAACTGACGTTGCAGAATTTTGAATTGTCCCGTCGCCAAAACGTTACCGAAACCGCGCGACCCGCAATGCGAAAGAAACGCAACACAACCGTCGCGCAGACCGAAATGTTTTGCCGTTTCGCGGGCTTGCTCATTATCGGCAATATGTACGATTTCGCATTCGCCAAAATGGTTTCCGCCGCCGTAAGAACCGAGTTGCTTCATTTTTTCGGGAAAGCTGCTGACGACAGATTTTCGGGGCGACTCCGCATGTCCAAGCAAAAAATTCAACCGTGTCGCCAGTGCGGAACTTGTGCCGTTATGCCCTAAATGGAAAGCGTCTTCACAACGAGCCGTCCATTCAAACGGAATGTCGAGTTGTTCGCAAACCTCTGGCGATGCTCCTGTCGTTACCGCTTTGAATCCCAACGAACGGTCAATGTGCCGCGGTTTCGAAACTTTGCGCTCATATCTTCCATAGCCGGTCGGCGTGCGGTCGCAAATGGCTTTGATAAGCGTGCGGCGAATTGTGCGGTCTTGAATTGCGTCGGCTTCAAGATCGAATTGCAATAAACTCATCGAACATTTGATATCCACGCCGACCGGACCCGGATAAATATGCGTTGGCGAAACCATGACGCATCCAATCGGCGCGCCGAATCCGACATGCGCGTCGGGATTGAGAACAACTTGTTTAACGCCCGGCGCGAGCCGTGCATTAATTGCCTGTTGCAGCGTCGTTTTATCAAACGTACCGCGAATCGCTTCCGTGCCGATCACGCGAATCGGCGGAGTTTTCCCCGTATGCAAAAACGCTTCCGTATCGTTGATTGTCTGTAACGTAAGATTCGGTTTGTAGTCAGTCATAATTTCTTTGTATCTCTTCACTTAATTGGATTAGTTTCGCAATCGTTTACGTCTATTTGTTGTTTTCACATTTGGAGCAGTGAAGACGCCAACATCATTTTCACCTAATTTTCCGAACAAAACAACCTCCGCAAACAAAAATTTCCCTCAAAAAACAACCTCGCTACCTCATTGTTCTTCTTTTTTGCAATTATTCACTCATTTACGCAGAATCTCAATTCCGTCCGAAACAGGATGATTCATAGAACGTCCAACACCAACCGCCGACTTCCCGGTTTGCGCCCGCGGCATAAGAAAACAGCAAACCGCGACCTATTTATCAGAAACTTTACCTAGAGTACCAAAATATCCTAATCCGCCTCATGTTTCAAAGGGACAACCGGAAGAGTCGGAACTTTTAGGGCAGATGAAATCATTAGCAACGAAGTATTGATTCTCAAGAATTTTAATTCATCCCGCAAGCCCTTTGTTTCCAATGATTGAGGGCAATGTCTGGGAGAATTCGCCGTCTTTGCAATCCTTAAAACCCTAAAAATCCTTTGTACCAACGCGATTTCCGTTGAGTTCAATGGAACTCGCGTTGGTAATAACAGAATTTCCGCAACTAATAACAAAAGTCGGCTACTAAAGGAAACTTGATAAATAAGGGCTGCAATAGTCAAATCTTTCGGATAACTATTCAGACGCTCAGTGCGGATTGATTGGGTTGGAGCGGCTGAATAGTTACGATAGCTCATGCGTAACATGATGAGTTATTCAAAAAAGCGTCGGCAAGTTTCGGCGGGATTGCGCGAATCGGCGACAATTGACTGCACTGCCACGCGATGGATTCCCGTTGCGAGAATGAGCGGAAAATTATCCGGCGTGATTCCGCCGATAGCAAATGCGGGAATGTGAATTTTCGACGCGGTTTGTTTGAGAAGCTCTACACCGGGAAACTCCGCAAACTGTTTGGTGCGTGAAGGAAAAACAGGACCAACGCCAATATAGTCCGCGCCGCTGCCTTCCGCTTCGCTTGCTTGTTCAATCGAATGTGTTGAAATACCGACTAACATTTCCGGCGGAACGATTCGCCGCACTTCGTGAATCGGCAATTCCTCCTGCCCGACATGCACGCCGTCCGCGTCGCTCAACGTTGCAATGTCAGGACGGTCGTTGACGATCATCAATGTTCGCTGTTTATTTGTTGACGTTTTCGCCGTTAATTCTCGAAGTTTTTTCGCTCGCGACAAAAGTAATCGGTCGGAAGCGTTCTTGTCGCGCAATTGAATAACACTTGCTCCGCCGTCAATCACCGATTGCGTCAACTCCGCAAATTCTTCTTCTGAATCTCTTGTGTCCAACAGCACATACAATCTCGCAATGGCAATCCGTTTTCGCCGTTCTGATAAAGCGGACGGCTTATGGGAATCATGCGATTGCAACGTTGGATTCACGGCGGCAAATAACATTTGATGTAACGCATAAGCGCGGTAACGAAGCTGCTCGACTGTTCTCGCGAGATGGGGAGCGGCAATTTTTCCATACTCTTCAACGCTTCGCAACGATTCCTGCAACCTCGACACGTTGGCTTGGATTACCTCATTGAACGACTCGCGGCGGTACTCATTTTTTCCTTCAATTCCCGTGCCGACGTCGGCGCCGATACAACGTGAAATCAATCGCGCGTGTTGCGGAATTTCTCGCAACGCATCCGCCAATTCGTGACGCATTTGTTTGAGCGACGTCGTCAATTTGTTGTCGTTCAGTCCGAAACGTACATAATCTTCCAACACGCGAATCGCTTCCATCGCGCGATTTGCCGATGCGTCGAGAATCCGATAAACCGCTTGATTTTCCTTTCGTTCCGCGTTCATAGCAAAGGAAGAAAACGCGGCATTTTCTATGGTGAATTTAAGTTTTTGAGAAAAAACATTCTCTCCATGATTTTTCGGCGTTTCATCTTCCAACGGAATCAACTCATCGGAAAACGTCTCCGCTTGTTCCCCTTGCGTGATTTTTTCAAGCAACAATTCCGGTGTTAAATGACGATTCCGCAAGAAACTGCCGGTTTCTCCTTCTTCAAGAGAAAGCGCCAATAACAGATGTTCGGTCGAAAACAAAACATGCGGCAAAATTTCATGCAACCGCCGCGCCGCGTTAAAAATCGCGGTCATCAGCAACGTCTCCAAACGTCCGACCGTTACAACGTCCGCATCAAGATAAAAACGAAGCCGCGATTCGATTATTACGCCGTTCTTTAGAAAAGCCGTCTGATCATTATCGTTTCGCGCCGAAATTTTTCCGCGAGGCATTGTTTCAAACAACATTGTTTCAAACGGCATTGCATCGGTAATAAGTTCGCGTGTGATCCCGTTTTCCGCAAGCCATTGTGCAGCTCGGTATTCCTCTTCTTCGAGCATCGCAAGCAAAACGCCCGGTGAAAAAATATCAAAATGCCTCTCCGCCGCCGATTCGCCCGTTTTTCGCCGAAACGCCGCCGCGAGTTGCAGCGTGCGGTAAGCTCCGTGTGTCATGTCGATTTTCATGGTTTGACGTCAATGTGAAAATTAATGATACAACATTTTCAGGGACGTAATTATTCAGTTGCCCAAGCCCCATAAGTCCGCACGGGGCAACTGTATCGTTACTCGAAAGATTTTACTATTGCAGTTCTTATTTATCAAGTTTCCCTTGTAGCCAGCAAAGCCCCCGATATGCGCCCTGACGCCGTTAATTATAACATCTTTGGAGATTTTGCAAAAATTTAGTTACAAGCACGAATTGAACGCTATCGAGAGTGCAACAAGTTTGGAGTAGCTAGAAAAGAACAATTGCAAAAACACCTTGAAAACGCTGGTTTTTCAGCGATAACAAGCTGTGCCTTAATAAACGGAACAGCAAAGATTATTCAGATTTCCATCTACTTTTCAAGAATCGTAAATAAGTATAGGAGAGCGGATACTTGCTTTTGTCGCTATTCCTGTTATTGTCATAGTTGCTTCGATTCACTCCGCCGACAAAATATCCGCAAGCGAAAACGCTGAGCCATTAAGAAATATTTGGGGAGTTTGTTCAAAATAGCTCTTGCCAAAGGAGCGAGAAAACGGCATATTATATTCCTTACACTCGAAATTTTGGTTTTCACTGGCATGTTATCCCGTAAAATCCAGCGTGATTTTCCTTCGTAAAACCGCAAGCTCCCATGTAAATAGTATTACGAGACGGCGCAAAAATAACAGATAAAAAATATGATAAGTGACATTATTAGAAGCTATCTAAAACAATCCCGCAAAAAATTCGCTCATCTTTTCAGCAGCATGTAAATATGGCATTCTGGAGTGATTTTTTACCATATCTGTATCTGTAAAAGATTTATGATTTATAATCAAAGTATTAACGGAAATGAAAAAAATATCATAAAAATTATTTCATTCCACATAACTTTAGAAACCATTGAATGAGACGTGCCTTTTTTTATTAAAATAAAAAAACTATTGTATCATAAGTTAAAATACAACAACAATTTATGGTAAAAAATTTGAACCGCCCCCACTTGTCAAAATGCCGCATTTTTGTTACTAAATAGTACATAATAAAAATAAAGCGGCACAAAGATGTGCTAAAGCGGCTAAAACAACAAAAGTATAAGAGAATACCACTTTACAAATTGATTGATTCTGATGTTGCGAAACAAAAGGTTATCAAAATAAATAGTTAGTATTCCAAAAGAAAAATTTGAAAAATTTTGGATTATTTTTTTCGGTAATTACCATAAATATTATTAGGAAAATATATTTATATAATAAGTTATTGTGAACAGGTCGCAATTTTTTATGACTGTGAAAATAACATAATTACTAGGGTTTATCCCAAAAGATGACAACAATGAAAGCATAGACATCCGCGATGTTTTGAAAACGTAAGGGACAATGACTGGAAATCAGATGTCATCCTTGAACAGAATGGAAGTTTAGTTCAACGTATTTCTGATTGTAAAAGTACAAGTGACACAATCAATGCCAAAAAAAGTTGGAATCATATTTTGTTTGGCTCAACAAAAAATTTAGTGAATTATGAACATTGATACGATACGTATATTTTGCGACGTGGTGCTTCACCAAAGTTTTTCACGCGGAGCGTCCGTTAATGACGTAAGTCAATCGGCAGCCACTCAATCCATCCATCGTCTGGAACGGTATTTAGGAGTGCAACTTGTCGATAGATCACGGAGACCCTTCATACTGACTCCTGAAGGTCAGATTTGCTACGATGGGTTCCGTTCTCTTTTGGAGTCGTATGATACCATTGTTTCATTGGTGCAGACGCTCAATAACAAAGAAAGCGGTATCATTAAACTGGGCTCGGTTTATTCCGTTGGCTCGTATGACTTAAATGATACGTTGCGCGCCTTTCTTAAGGTGTTTCCGAAAACAAAAATCCTGTTTGAGCAGTTCCATATTGAGGACATTTATCAGGAAATTTTGGCTTCATCAATTGATTTCGGCGTGGTGGCTTATCCGATGGCAACGCCGGAAATTGCGGTGATTCCGCTTCCGCCGTCCAAAATGGTGGTCGTTTGTTCGCCGAAAAATCCATTGACGCAACAAAAGAACGTTCAGCTTGACCAACTGCACGGAATTGATTTTGTCGCTTATGAACGCGATATGGTGGTTCGCAAAGAAATTGACCGTCAACTGCGTCAGCTTCTTGTTTCAGTGAACGTCGTTGCGGAGTATGAGAGTCTTGACATGCTCAAGCACGCGGTTGAGATTGGACTAGGCGTTTCCATTTTACCGGAAAATGCCATCAAAGATGAAATCAAACTTCAACGTTTGTGCGCTTTGCCGATCTCGACGCCGAAAATCGAGGTGCCTATTGGAATCATCCATAGACAAGGAAAAGTTTTTTCTCAATCAATGACAAATTTCGTTTCCATCGCAAACGGCTTAGCGACAGCGGAATCCGCGCAAGAATAATTTTATTGTTCGCTTGCAGTGCGTGTGCATACAACATCCTATGTGTTGAATTTCAGATAGGGTGTTTGTTATGCTTTTCACGCTTGAAAATTCGATTTTGTAACTCTTCCGTCGCCCAAAGCGGATTTATTGGGTTTGAGCGGCTAATTAGTTACAAATATTCTATTTTAGGCGAGTGGAGAACATAAATTTGATTTTTGATATTCTCTTTTCAGGAATTTTCTCTACCCAAGCGTCTTTCTTGTTCCTTGAGTCGCTAATACTTCCTCATCGTTCTCCTTGATTTCCCGCGAAAACGCCGAAAACCGACCAAAGCGTCCGAAAATCCTGCCAAAATGGCAGCAATCTCGTTCAAAAGGATTGGAATGTCTGTGAGCTGACAACACAAAATATCAGCTTATCGGCATGTAAAGTAGATTTTCTCTTGTATTACCTTGATTTTTAGGTAAAATATTCAGAATAGAGAGTAATTATTACGTCATTGATTTTTCCTGATCTATTTGTGACACCCGCCTTCGTTGTAAAAAACGCACCGAAGCTATAAAACACACCAGAGCTATAATCAGTCTAAACTATCACCAAAATTTCCCTCCTGCCTTTTTTCCGCTTGTTTCCGTTTCGTGTTCTGATGCGCTGATTTTCCTGCCTTTTACCTTATTACTTTAGTGACCTTCTACTATGGACATTATCAAATTTTCGTTAAAGAACCCTGTTAAGATTTGTGTTTGCGTGATTCTTACCGTGTTGTTTGGAATCATTGCGTTGGTGGCGGTGCCGATTCAGTTGACGCCGGATATTGATCGTCCGCTGGTTACGGTGCGAACAACGTGGCCCGGTCGAAGTCCCGAAGAAGTCGAGCAGTCGATTATTCTTGAACAGGAAAAACATCTCAAAACGATTCAAGGGCTTTACAAAATGACCTCGTTTGCACGGTTGGGCGAAGCGAGTATCAACCTGGAATTTCAGGTGGGATACAACATCGACCGCGCTGTGCAGGACGTATCCAACTTGCTCGACGAAGTGCCGAGTTATCCCGATGACGTGGATCGTCCGGTTATCCGCGCATCCAGTTCCGAATCGGAAGAAGCGATTGCTATTGTGCGGATCACGACCGAATCGATTGACCCGAAATTCCAAATCGCCGACTTTTTCGATTACGCCGACCGTTACATCAAACCGCGTATTGAACGGATTCCGGGCGTGTCGCAGGCGGACATTCGCGGCGGTCGGGAACACGAAGTGCAGGTGCGTTTCAACCCGAATGCGCTGGCGTTAAACGGAATTACTGTCGAACAATTGCGGAATATTCTCCGCGCCGATAACGTCAACGAGTCCGGCGGCGACATCGAAAACGGACGGCTCGATATACGTTTTCGGATTTTGGGACGTTTTGAATCGTTGGAACCGTTGAAAAAAACGATTGTTAAATTTGATAACGGTTCGCCGGTGTATGTGGAAGACATTGCTCACGTCGAATTTGTGCTTGCCAAACAAATATTCTTTTCCGAGAGCAACGGCATGCCGAACATGACAATGATGATTCAGCGAGAAACCGGAAAAAACGTCCTCACCATCATGAATGCGGTCAAGGAGGAACTCAATACGTTGCAGGAAGACAACGGTTTGGTAAAAAGTTATGAAAACGACAAACACAAAATCCGCTTCACCCTGATTCACGACGACTCAACGTACATTAACAGCGCGGTCGGACTCGTTTGGGAAAACATGTACGAAGGCGGTCTGCTCGCTATTTTGGTTTTGCTCCTGTTTTTGCGGAGCATAAGACCAACGCTCGTGATTTCGCTGGCGATTCCGATTTCCACCATCGGCACGTTTATTGCCATGTACGTTTTAGGACGAAATCTAAACGTGATTTCGCTTGCCGGACTGACTTTCGCTATTGGAATGGTCGTGGACAACGCAATCGTCGTGCTGGAAAATATCGACCGGCACTTACATTTGGGCAAAACGCCGTTCAAAGCGTCTTACGACGGAACGCGGGAAGTTTGGGGCGCCATTCTCAGTTCGACGCTGACGACGGTGGTCGTTTTCGCTCCGGTTTTGACGATTCAAGAAGAAACGGGGCAGTTATTTTACGACATCGCGTTAGCAATTTCCGCCGCCGTAACGATTTCGCTGATCGTGGCAATTACAGTCGTTCCGATGATGGCGAGTTCCGTGCTAAAAGAGGCGGCGACGGAAAAACGCTCGCCGATTATGCGGCTGATAAGATCGCTGTTTGGAATCGCGCCGTTTTTCGGTTGGCTGGGAAACGCTTATGCCAGATTGATTTTCTGGCTGATTCAACGGAATGTCGCGGCGTTTTGGCTGCGCGGAATCATGGTGACGGTCATTGCCGTCGTTTCGTGCATTCTCAGCTACACGATGAAACCGCCGGCAAGTTATCTTCCGAGCGGCAACCGAAACATGGTAAACGGCTACATCAACCTGCCGCCGTCGTATTCCCTTAAAGAAAACATACTCATCGGACACCGGATTATGGAGATTCTCAAGCCGTACCGCGACGCGGAAACGGTGGAAGAAGCGTCGGCGCAGGCGAAGAAAGATCGGCTCGTTGACATGCGCACCGGCAGACCGGTCGAAATCGTTTATCCGATCAATCAAGCGTCGGTTTTGCTCAGTCCGAATTTTATTTCCGCGATGCTCACTTGCAAACATGAAGAGCACGCGCAGCCGTTGGTGCATGTTCTTAATTACGCTTTAAATTCTATTCCCGGTTGTCGGGGGACGGCGCAGCAGACGTCGCTGTTCGGACGGCGTGCCGGAAACGCGAACTCCGTGCAAGTGGAGATTTCCGCGTTTGACAACAACCGTTTGCGGGCGACGGTAACGGCGTTGGAAAAACGGTTGATTGCCAAGTTCAGTCAGGCGGCGATACGAACCAATCCGTCCAACTACAATCTTTCCGGTCCTGAAATTCAGGTGATCGTCAATCAAGTTCGCGCGAAAGAGCTGGGGATCAGCGTCAGCGAAATTGCGGCGGCGGGACGCGCGATGATTGACGGCGTGAAAGTCGGCGACTTCAACCATGAAGGCGATAACATCGACCTGAATATCATTCGCGACCCGGATATGCCGCTGACGCCGGATGAAGTCGGCGCGTTGCCGATTGCGATTATTGATTCGGACGGACGGGTGATGACGCTGCCGCTTTCAGATGTGGTAACGTTTGTGCCGGCGAATGCGTCGCAGCAAATCCGGCGGTTGGAGCAGGAACGTTGCATTCAGGTGACGATTACGCCGGCGGAAAATGTTGCGCTCGAGGCGGCGCAGGCGGAAATATTCAAGGTCATTGACGAATGCCGCCAGGCGGGAGAAATGGGACCGGATGTGCGTGTTGCGCTCGCCGGCAACGCCGATAAACTTTCGCAAACGCAAGTCGCGCTGCTCGGCGAATGGACGGGCTGGAATATTGCTTCGATTCTCTCTCTGCTCACAAGCCGCATGTTCATCGCGTTGCTCATCACTTATTTGCTCATGGCGGCATGTTTTGAGCACTTTTTATATCCTTTAGTCATTATGTTTACGGTGCCGTTGGCGACCGTCGGCGGATTTCTCGGTCTTGCTTGGGTGCATTATCTTGATCCGGCGCAGCAGCTCGACACGCTGTCGATGCTGGGATTTGTGATTCTGATTGGAACGGTCGTGAACAATGCGATTTTGCTTGTCGCGCAATCTCTGAATTTCATGCACGGTTTCGGGGAGTCGGAGGAAGACGTTATTGAGCCAATGACTCCGCAGGAGGCGATTTGCGAATCGGTGCGAACGCGTTTACGTCCGATTTTTATGACGACGCTGACGACGGTGTTCGGCATGTTGCCGCTCGTCCTCGCACCCGGCGCAGGAAGCGAACTTTACCGAAGTCTCGGCGCGGTTGTTGTCGGCGGACTGTCGCTGGCAACGATTTTCACGCTGTTTATCATCCCGCTTTTGTTTAGTATGACGCTCGACATAACGGCGTTGTTTCACAAGAGCGAGCAAGTTTAAGGGCAAGCGGAACGCAAGCATCCCTTGGAGCGGCGAGCGGATTACCGGAAAAATCCATAGCACCCCAAGGGACTTGAGGAGCAGTAAAAGGAACAAAAGAAACTCCGAAAACTTCCGAGACGGGGCAATCGGTCAAAGAATTTGCTCAAAAAATCCAAAAGCGAATCTTCCAAATCCCTTGAGAGCAACCAAAAAGAAATTTTGGGGCTTTCGGAGCTTCCGAGACGGGGCAATCTGCCGAAGAATTTGCTAACGATTCAGTCAATTTTAAGCATTTTTGCTACGAAACGAGCCGCTGTTTGTGTTGCAAACCTCATTTTCACCTAATTTTCTTAACAAAACAACCTCAGTAGCCAAAACGATTCTTTAAAAATAACCTCATTACCTCATTGTTTCTGTTTGAATGAGGTAATGAGGTTGGTTTTTTGGCGGATTCATTGGGCTACTGAGGTTGTTTTGTTAGGAAAATGAGGTGCAAATGAGGTT
>JAIRYX010000493.1 GCA_031267635.1 Planctomycetaceae bacterium | reverse complement strand
AAAATACCTTTCTACCTCTAACTCTCGAAAATCATTGATGTAACCATTGGATAAGCGGACATGTGCCAGCGAAAAACAGCCACGCTTTGACAATTATCCGACACCCCAGTGGCTCTTTTTCGCTGGCACATGACCGCTTAAGTTGAGAAATTAATAATATGCAAGTATATTTACTTTGTTTCATTAGACTCATTACATCGCATTTGTAAAAAAGTAGAGTAACTTATAATACTTAAAAAAACCCAAAGAAAAGGTTGTCGTATTCCATTATGTGTAATATTATAAAACATAACAGGACATATCCATATTAAATTTTTTATTTGGAGTAAACCGACTTTTAAAATAAAAATTAATATAAACAATGAACCTATAACCCCATAGGAAAAAACAATTGTTGCAGGGGCTGAGTGAATTTCAAGCCCAGTTATATCCCCTTTTGTAAAACGATCAGAAGCACCTTGACCTGCTCCTAAAAGAAGAAATTCAGGATAATTATAGAGTCTGTCATAACCGCGTCCGCTTGCTTCTTCACTTAATTTATAAGTTTCTTTAGCAAACTCGCCATATAAGCGCTTGTTAATATTGTCATTTATAAAACCATAAATAATCATAAGAATTAAACATATACCAAAAAGAAATATAATAATTTTTTGTTTTGACTGAATTGCATAAACAAAAAAAAGCATAAAAACGGCAAGAATGCTAGCACGTGAGCCCGACAAATTTATTAAATATAAACAACAGATCAAAACCCCCAAAATTAAAAATAGATCATTTTTATTTGGTTTAAATGTATCTCCAGTAAAAAGAATAATACTTGTACAAAGAATGGCAAAATATCCCAATTGATTTGGATTAACAAAGGAACCTGTATTACGAAATTCGCCACTGTTGGGAACAATAAGATTTATAAAAAATTGAAGTAAAATAACTAAACAAAATCCATAAAAAGTTAAACGTAAAAAGTTTTTTCCATATCGTAAACACATATCAATAACAAATATAAAAATCGTATAGTTGTAAATCCAATATAAAATACTCATAATAAAACTTGTATCTTTGAAAAAAAAATAATACGCCACGTCAACAACAAAAGCATAAATAATAAATGCCGTAAGCCAATATGTAGAATCTAGCTGCCGAAAATAAAATTTTTTATTTAAAATATGAAACATAAAAAACAATGGCCAAAAAATATCAGCTAGTTGGGGTAAACCACTATCCCATAAATAAAATTGTTTTAATAACAAATAACTTAACCAACAAAGAACTTCCCCAAAGTATACTTTGCTCTTGTTGTTAAAAACTGGAGATGATGACATAATATTAAACATAGTTTATGATATTCTACCATTCATCTGTTTCAAATACCGTCGATGAAGATAGTTATAAAATAATGAAGGAATACACCACACAAGCAATGGGCGAATCGTTAGAAAATGATAATAAAACGGTAATTTAAACATACGAATAATATGATTTCGCAAATAAAAACCATTCCAACGTGCTTTAAAGTTTCTTCGTGACATAGAATTGCAGTCATCGCGAAACATATAAAGAGGTTCCTGAATATTATATCCTTTATAACCAAGAACATACATTTTTGCCCAAAGATGATAATCTTCGACACGAATTAAACGAGCATCAACAGTATATCCAGCAACCGCATCAAAAGCTTCACGACGGACCATTGTGCATGGATGACTAAACGGCGTTCCTTTGATAAATGTATATTTTATAGGATATTCTATTCCTTTTGATAATCCCCAAATACCATCTTGATCAAAATGATATTTAGCACATCCTACTATCGCATATTCGAGATTATTATCAAGAAAAGCAACTTCTTTTTCAAAACGTGCTGGAAGTGATTCATCGTCGCCGTCTTGACGGGCAATATATTTTCCTTTAGCAAGTTTCAAGCAATTATTTAAAGTCTGATTCAAACCGAGATTTTTTTCATTTTTAATCAATTTGATATTAGGGTATTTTTTTGCGTATGCTTCCGCAATTTGATAAGTATTATCGATTGATCCATCATCACACATAATCAGTTCCCAATCAGTAAATGTTTGGGCTAACAATGAATCAATACTATTAGAAAGAGTTGATGCACAGTTATAAACTCCCATGATAACCGATACTTTTGGATACATAATATTATTTTTCCTCATGAAATTCATGTTATTTCCAAGTGTATATATAAAAATTTTGCAACCGCTCACAATGCAGATTTTAAACGCGAAACATGCTAATTATGATGTTTCGTTCAACTATAATATTTTAAATGATTTGTTTATCAAAAATCTTTTGAGGTAATCAACCGTTTTATCTCCTATCAATTTCCTAAACACACGTTTCATAATAGAAAGTTTAGAAAGCCATGAACCTTCAAAATGATGGATAGTATAACTATTCTTTGTTAAGATTACTTCCTTTGTTTTCCATATTTTGGGACAAAAGTAGTCATTCGGATAAAATGTTATATTTTGGACGACTTGTTTTTGATTGTTTAATAGAAGACCACGTTTTTGAAAAAAATCAGTGATAATCCGAACATTCGTTGTATAGTCATACATACCGATTTTATTTACAAAATGACGATCTCTATATAGATCCAATAATTCTTTATACACTGGCAATCCAACTTCTGCTGCCATAATTCCAGTAGGAACGTAATTGATACTCTCAAATCCTGAAAATGCTTTTTCAGTTAAAAAAACGTCAATCGGACGAAGAACTTCCACATCTGTATCCATATAAATGCCGCCATAATGAAATAATACCCATAAACGAAAATAGTCTGAAACAAACGCCCATTTTTTGGCAATATACGCTTCATTCATATAATCATTGATGCTGACGTCAAAGTTACTTTCATTCCATTCAATAATTTTGTAGTCAGGACAGTATTTTTTCCAGCTTGCAATACAACGTGTTGCTAATCCCGGCAATGGCTTTCCACCAAACCAACAATAATGAATAGTTTTGGGAATCATTTTTCTTACTCTCTAATTCTTATTACCTACAAATTTATTTTACAAAAAAGCTATACGATTTTAAAAATACCAGTAAATATCCGCTTTGCCAAATCGTATGCAATAAATACGCAATCAACATTGCAACAGCAACACCAAACGCACCAGTATTCAACAACATAGCAAAGTAACACCCTAACAACAATACAACTGCCCACATCAAATTAAAAATAAAACCAACCCACATTTTTCCTTGACTGGCAATAATTTGTCCGACAACATTATTTGCCGCTATGATAATTGCAGTCACCGCCAAAATACAAAGTGTCATAGTGCCGTCTGAAAATCCCTCGCCGTAAAATCCCATCACATAAGGAGACAATATCATCAACGGTAAAGCAACGACTAGCGCAACAACGATATTAAGTAACATGTTGTATTTAATTGTTTTTGTGTATTGACTTTTTTGATTCGCTGAATTTGCTTGAACCAGTAATGGTAAAATCACTTGAGCAATTGTTCCCGGTATGAATAAAATCATTAACTGAAATTGCCTTGCCGCATCTAAAACCGCAACTTCTTCAAAACCGTTTGGCGACCTCGTCAACATCAAATAACAAAGCCAGAAAACCGGAGTAACAAGTATTCCGCCCAGCACCGCCGGAATACTAAATTTCCAGAGAATCGGCAATTCCTGAAAAGCGTTTCTATAGGAAATTTTGATGTTATATTGTCTTGTTATCTTCAAAATAAAAATGCGGTTGACCACAAGAAGAACAACAAGAGACAATCCGAAACCAATCAATGAACCATTCAAACCGCCTAAATATGCTCCTCCCGCTCGTAAAGGAATCATAAACAAACCGGCAATACAATTTGCCATTGCCGCTACACGAAATCCTTGAAAGCCAACCATAACGCCGCTTTGCGCTCCGTTTACCGACGCGACTATCAAAAACAACAAACCAAGCCGCAATTCACTAACAAGTTGGGGAGCTTTCATAACATGATTACAAATCCATGGTGCAACTGCACAAAGGAGCATTGTCATCAATATTCCCAAACCGACTGTAAACAAATAACTTAACCCTAATATTCTTCCGGTGCGTTCTTTGTCGGATTCACGCAATTCCACTATGTATTTTGTCGCCGTTAATCCAATACCAAAATTTGAAAAAACAATGAAGGAATTAACGGTGGATAAAACAACGCTGTACTGACCAAAAATACTTCTTCCCAACATTCGGGCAACCAGTATTGTCGCAATGACCATAAATAATCGGGAAAATACGGAACCTGCCAATGACCAAAACGCGCCGGATGCAATTTGTGAACCGATCTTGGAACGTTGTACTCGGTCAATATGTTTCCGAAAAAAAACAGGACAAAACCGATCAATCAATAATTCTAATGACATGATGTTTTACCTGTTTTATTAAAAAAACAATTTATTACTTCTATAATCCGTTCACACGCTTTTCCGTCGCCATAAGGATTGACGGCGTTTGCCATTTTGTTGTATTCTGTTTTATCCGTCAAAAGACGGTTCACCTCGTCAATAATCAATTGCCGATTTGTTCCTACTAATTTAACCGTTCCCATTTCCATCGCTTCGGGACGTTCCGTTGTGTCGCGCATCACAAGAACCGGTTTTCCTAAACTCGGTGCTTCCTCCTGAACGCCGCCGGAATCAGTCAATATTAAAGTCGAGCGATTCATCATCGCAACAAACGGCAAATAACTTAACGGTTCAATCAAATGAATATTTACAAATTCATTTGTCCGTAAAATTCGGTTGACCGGTTCGCGGACATTCGGATTCAAATGAACAGGATAAACAAAATGCGTTTGAGGAAATTGTTTTGCTAACTCGGTAATCGCATGACAAATATTTTCAAATCCGCCACCAAAATTTTCACGCCGATGTCCAGTGATTAAAACTAATGGCGGCGAATCAAGAGACGTTTTCGGTTGCAATTCATTCGGTAAATTAGGAATAACAGGCGGCTGTTTCTTCACTTGTTCCACGGCAATTAAAAGGGCGTCAATGACAGTATTACCGGTAACAACAGTATTCTTTTCCTCGATTCCTTCTTTAAGTAAATTATTTTTGGATGTTAAAGTCGGAGCAAAATGTAAATCAGCGATACGAGTTGTCAAAACACGGTTGATTTCTTCGGGAAACGGCGACCATTTATTCCATGTCCGAAGTCCCGCTTCCACATGACCAATAGGAATCTGATGATAAAAAGCAACCAACGACGCACAAAACACGCTGGTTGTGTCTCCCTGAACGATCACCATATCCGGTTTTTCTGTTGTCAAATAATGATCAATCGTCGCAATCGCCCGCGACGTAAAATTTGCCAATGTTTGATTTGGCTGCATCAATTCAAGATCAATATCCGGCGTGATTCCAAAAACATCAAGTACTTGCGCAAGCATTTCCCGATGTTGTCCGGTTACACACACATGCGTCATAAGTTTGTCGTTTGTTTTCTGCATAGTGAGAATCAAAGGACAAAGTTTGATGGCTTCCGGTCGTGTGCCGAATATAAAGGATATTTTGTTCATGGGAGGTTTTCTACCACCAAAATTTTGCCCTAGCGGTACATTCGTACGTAGGGAACTTCTCAACACCTCTCCCAAATATTCGTAAGCCCTTATTTTTAACGGTCACTTGTGTTGAAAATGAGGTTTTTAGAAGTTTCCCGTATTCACTATACTCCTGTAATTTTAATTTCGGTTGGTCATTTTGTTTTATTGCCAACATCTACAAGTAAAGCAGTTCATTTTCCCAAACTTCGGCTCAATGATGCGGTTCTCTGTAAATTTTTACAATAAATTGTTCACCTTCTGTATCGTTAATCAGTTCTATATTTGGCTGCAATTCCAATGCTCGTTTTATTCCTGTTCCCAATCCGCTAAAAGGAAGCGTGTGTATTCCAAAAGCAACAATTTGGTTGTTACGAATAACAGGATTTCCATATTTTATTTCTTCTACCGTCAAACTGTTGGGGAGTTTTCCCGGACTGATTATTTCTAATCTGTTATCGAATATGAAAATTCTAACAGGTGCGTTTTTCAAATAATCCCGATGTATCATCGCATTTTGCAATAATTCTTCCAATACAATTGGCGAAATCTCCAAAATTCCTGTCGAATTAAACCCCTGCCCCTGTTGCAAATGACGCAAATTACTTGTCAGAAAGTTCATACTTTGTTTGAAAATTTCAGGGATGCTGCCTTTCAAATCCTCCGGTTTGTTGCGATATTGTAATCCCGACGCTTCGTTTCCAAAAAATGAAACCGTTTTTACAGTAAAAGCGGGTTTAATGCTTTGCGGCTCTTTTCCAAAAAACAACAGACCAGCCAGTGTAATCTTTCCGTTTCGCAAAATTCTTTTTGCTTTCAATGCCTCTTCGTAAGTCAGGTTCTTTTCGGTATATGTCCGTTTAAACTCCTTTTTAAAATAATCAGCAAACAATCGTTCATCAATATCGTCAATAGTTGTTCCTGCAACTTCCATCTCGTCTGCAAAAAGATTTCCTCCCTGTTGAAAAAGGCGAAGGATTTCAGTATTGTCTGTAACTTTTCGTTTGTCTGCTCCCTGCTTTGTCCAAATGGTCCCGTTTTTATCTTTGTATGGTTTTGCCACACCTTCTTCGATACTTACAATTAACAGTAATTTATTTTCATTTTTTGTTTCAATATCCACTACTTCTGTCGTAATAAAAATTTGCGGTTTGACAAGTTCATTGGCAATCGTACTAATAGCATTACTCGTTTTTTGAACAGCATCATAATTCAAACCACATATTTCGGCTGTTTTATCTTCTACTCCAAACAGAATGACACCGCCTTTTGCGTTGGAAAAAGCAATCATTTCGGCAGCAAGTTTATCCTGATTATCGAGTTCGCGTTTGAATTGAACACGACTTGTTTCACCCGCTTTAATAATATCCAAAATATTTTTTGAAAACATTATTGTAAACCGCCTTACAACCGTCCGTCAATTGTGTCTTTATCCAAAATTCCTTTCACGTCAAACACAACGCCGTGTTCGCCGACAATGTTGCGGACATTGAGTTTTTGAAATTCGTTGTGCGCGACCGCCAGAACGACCGCGCTGAAGCCCTTGCCGTTGGAGCCACAGGTTTTGTCGTCGAGCGTCGGTTGAAGCGTCAAACCGTATTCGTGCCGCACTTCGTCGGCGTTTGCCCAAGGGTCGTAAATGCTGACATGCGTATCGTAACTTTGCAACGCGCGAATCACATCCACAACTTTTGTATTGCGGACATCGGGGCAGTTTTCTTTGAACGTGATTCCCAAAATCAAAACATTGCTCCCTTTGACGGCGATTCCTTTTTTAATCATGCACTTGACAATTTGTCCGGCGACATATTCGCCCATCGTATCGTTCATTCGCCGACCGGCGAGAATAATTTCTGGATGATAGCCATATTCTTGTGCTTTTTGCGCCAAATAATATGGGTCAACGCCGATACAATGTCCGCCGACAAGTCCCGGTCGGAACGGTAGAAAATTCCATTTCGTTCCGGCTGCCTGCAACACGTCAAGCGTATCAATTCCCATCAGCGTAAAAATTCGCGACAATTCGTTGACAAATGCGATGTTAATATCGCGTTGAGAATTTTCAATCACTTTCGCCGCTTCCGCCGCTTTAATTGTCGGGGCAAGATGCGTTCCGGCAACAATCACCGAATTGTAAAGAGCGTTTACTTTTTCGCCAATTTCCGTCGTGGAGCCGGAGGTTACTTTTTTGATTTTTTCGACCGTGTGTTCTTTGTCGCCGGGATTGATTCGTTCCGGCGAATAGCCCGCGAAAAAATCTTTATTGAACTTCAGACCGGATATTTTTTCGACAACCGGAATACAATCTTCTTCCGTCGCCCCGGGATAAACCGTCGATTCATAAATGACAATGTCCCCTTTTTTCAGGACTTTGCCGACCGTTTCGCTTGCCTTGTAAAGCGGCGTGAGATCGGGACGATTGTATTTATCCACCGGCGTCGGAACCGTTACAATATAATAATTGCAATCATGAATATCCTCAAGCTTCGACGAACAAAACAATCCGATTTTTCCGTTGTTGAGTTCTTCCGGCTCGGCGACCAACACTGATTTGAGAAGTTTTTCCTCGACTTCGAGCGTTGAATCATGTCCCTGCGTCAACTCTTCAATTCGCGGCTGTTTCACGTCGAAACCGACAACCGGATATTTCGTCGCAAACAACCGAGCCAACGGAAGACCAACATATCCAAGTCCGATAACGGCGATTTTGATGTCGTTTTTCATGATTGATATTTCTTTAGTTTTCCAAATATTTTCGTATATGGTTTTACCAGTTGTAAACATTAAAAAGATAAATATTACGAAGTAACTATTCAGTTGTCCAACCAAAATACATCCGCACGGCAACTGGGTAACTCCCGTCAAATTTACCGGAAAATATCACTATTTCAGCCCTTAATTTATAAAATTCCCTTAGTAGCCCCAAATTGTCCCCCCAACTATGCGCCCTCATTCCCTTATTTTTCGTTTGTTTTGATAAAAAATCCATGATCTAAAAAATAAGGGCATAAGGGCGAGTTTGGGGGCTTGGTTGGCTACTAAGGGAAACTTGATAAATAAGGGCGGCAATAGTAAAATCTTTCGGATAACCAGTACACAGTTCCTCAGTTTCCCTTGATATGAATAATGTCAAATTTATAGGTGATATCATACGTTGAAAAATGTCAAGTGAAATTGCGCGACTTTGTAATAGTCAATGGAGACATCGTCATTAAGATTGTTGCTCAGTGCGGATTTATTTGGCTTGAACGACTGAATACGATAAGTATATGTTATTTTTTTCTGTAAGTCAAAAAATTTCTGCAAAATTTACCATTCTTTCGGCTTAAAATTTTCCGGTACTTCAATTTGCATTGTGTCACCGGATTGCGTAATCACAAACATTCCCGCATCAATTGTTGCCTGTTTTACATCATTTCTAAAAATCGCACCCGCAATACCGCCGATAATTTTTCGCTGATCGTTGATTTTGGCACGGCTTTGACGCAAAATTTCTAATCGTTTGATGTGGTGCGGAATATCTTTTTTTGTTGGTTTGGTTTTTACTTCCACGGCAGCAATAAACTCTTGATTTTCTAGTACAAAATCAATTTC
>JAIRYX010000485.1 GCA_031267635.1 Planctomycetaceae bacterium | reverse complement strand
GATGATTGATATGATTTATAAAATCCTTAAAGTCCCGCAAGAAGCACGTTTTTATTATCTCGAAAACGTCGGAAATCTCAGTAGCGTTTCACTTCCCGCCGTTTTATCCGAAGCGTTTGTACAAAGAAAAATCCGTCCGGGAAGCAAAACGCTTTTGTGCGGATTCGGTGCGGGTTTGAGTTGGGGAGCGGTTTCCATTCGCTGGTCTGATCCGTTATCCATCAATGTTTTAGGAGGAATTGACGTTCCGTAACGATGTTATTCTTATTACTTATTACAAAATGATCAACAAGAGTTTTACGATGGAACAAGGGAACGTGTTTTCGGTTTTGAATTGTCAAGTGCATCACGTCGGCTATGCTGTTCATGACATAGAACGAGCCGGTAAAATTTTTACTTTGTTGAATTTTCAGAAGGAGTCTTCTGTTACAAAGGACGTTATTCGAAATATTAACATCCAGTTTTGGCGTAATCAGACAACTTTGATTGAACTCATTTCCATTTTAGACGGTTCTCAAAAAAGCCCTGTCGATTTTTTATTTAAAAAGAAATGTTCATTTCCAGGAAACGGAATGCCGTACCACATTTGTTATGTTGTTGACGGTCTCGAACAAACGATCAACCAGTTGAAAAAAGAAAAATTTTTTGTGATTCAGCCGCCGATGCAAGCTCCCGCGTTGGAAAATCGTCATGTGGCTTTTTTGGTTCATAATGATATTGGTATGATTGAGTTGTTAGAAAAGTGAAATTTTTTCGGATAAATTTGACATAACCAAATTATGACGACATGAAGTAAACAATGAATTTCTTACCACAACAAGAAAGTCAGACAGTTGAGTTTAAGACGACATTCAGCGATGAGGTCATTGTCTCATTGGTGGCATTTTCCAATGCAGAAGGCGGCGTTGTTTATGTCGGTGTTGCCGACGACGGAACTGCCAAAGGAATTTTATTGAGAAAAGAAACAGTCGCGCAGTGGATTAACGAAATCAAAAATAAAACATCGCCGATTATCATTCCCGATGTGGAAATTCTTGAAGCGGACGGGAAAAATATAGCGGTATTTAAAGTTTCCGAATATCCGATAAAGCCGGTTGCGATGAAAGGAAGGTATTATAAACGAGTCAAAAACGCAAATCAGTTGCTTTCGGTAACGGAAGTCGTGAATCTTCATTTGCAGTCGCTCAATACCAGTTGGGATGCTTATCCTGATCCGCTTCACACGCTCGACGAAATTTCGTTAGACAAAGTGCAGCGGGTAATTGGCATAATGAAAGAGAATCATCTCACGGTCAACGAATCGCCTTTACCGTTCCTTTTAAAACATGATTTGATTCGTGAAGATCGTCCGACAAACGCCGCTTATTTGATGTTCAAGAAAAAAGATTCTGTTGATACAACAATTGAATTAGGCAGATTTCAAGACGCTATCACGATTAAAGATTCGGCAAGAACGCAATCAGATATTATTACGCAGGTGGACGAGGTTTTGGATTATGTCAAAAAGCATATTAATGTAGAAATTATTATCACCGGTGAGGCAAGGAATACGCAAAAATGGCAATATCCGCTTGAGGCGATTCGTGAAATTGTTTTGAATATGATTATTCACCGCGATTATCGTTCTTCGTCGGATTCTATCATTAAGATTTTCAATGATAAAATTGAGTTTTACAATCCGGGAACGTTGCCCGAAGGACTCACGATAGAAAAACTACTGACAAACGATTATAAATCCACGCCCAGAAACAAGAACGTCGCGGATGTTTTCAAGAACATGGGAATCATTGAAAAATACGGTTCCGGTATTCATCGCATTATTAATTATTTTAAAGAAGAGAATCTTCCGCTTCCCGAATTTAAAAACATTTCTGTCGGTTTCCAAGTCACTGTCTTTGCGGTAGAGTTAAGTGAAAGTATCCCGAAAAATGAAAGCGGTGGTAAGAAAATCAAGAATGGTGGTAAGAAAGCGACTAAAGCAAAAGTTGCTAAAACAAGTGGAATAAAGGTCACTAAAAAAGAAAACGCCCCTCCAAAAAACAAAGGTGGTAAGAAAAGTGGTGAGAAAAACAAGGGAAATAAAAGTAGTGGTAAAAAAAACAGTAAAGATAGCACAACCGCTATTGTATTATCTATTATTAAAGACAATAACACGATATCCATAAGTCAATTATCTGAAAAAGTAAATATCAACTCTTCAGCCATTCAAAAACATATCCAAAAACTCAAAGCCAAAGGATTACTCGAAAGAGTTGGTCCCGACAAAGGCGGGTATTGGAAAGTGATAGAAAAATGAAATGATTGACTTGTCGTCAATGTGTTATCACTCATTTTCATAACAATATTTTAACAAACTGAAAACGTAATTATGACCGATCATTTATCCTCTGTTCAAAACGTGTTTTGCGATGTTCTGGGAGAACAAAATTTGGAACTGACGTTGGAAACATTGTTGAAAGATATTCCGCATTGCGATTCCGTCGCGCTTATTCAAATTGTCCTTATGATTGAAAATCAATGGGGAATCAGTTTCGAGACCGACGAAGTCGCCGAACTTCGCACTGTCGGTCAAATCGTAAAACTGGTGGAAAAATATACGTGAAATCTATATTTTTTCGGTCAGATCAACAAGTATGAGATTGATAAAAATCTTCTCCTTATCTTACTAAACAACTTCAACAGAATCATTGACCTTCAAATTATTAACAGCATCATGAGTGAAATTCCCATTCAACGATGGTTGAACATTTTCTTCTCGATGGCTCAACCGCCTTATGTGACCGAATCCTTGTCGTTGTGCCGCGAACTCGGAAAGACGTTTCATTACGAGTTGGCAACGGCAATTTTGCGGCGTCTTCATACCGCTTTGCAAAATGAAGACGCGGCGTTTGAAGAATTGCTTGTCGCGTTCAATGAGCTTGCCGACGTGTCGCAAACGGCGGCGTATATTGCCACGATGCTGGATCGTCAGAAACTGGCGAAAATGGAAAGCGGTGAAGAAACGAATCAATTAACATTGAAAAAATTGATGGATTTAAATAAAACTCTCCCTTTTCCGAATCCCGATCTTTGTCTGGAAATTGCGAAACTATTTTCTTTTTCGGAAAAAAATCTTGCCAAACGCGAATTACAACAAGCGTTTGGAATGTTTCCGCCGTATTCTTTTTATCTGAAATCGCAGCGATATGTTTCGGAATTGACGCAAAATAAAAATATTCCGTTCAAACGCACCGTGCGACTTGCCGTTTTGGGCAGCGCGACGACTTCGTTTTTAACGCCGGTTCTCAAAGCGGCGGCTCTTGCGAAAGATATTCGTTTGGAAGTTTACGAAGGAGCGTATCGAAATTACACGCAGGAAATTCTTAATCTTCAATCGAATTTGTATTCGTTCAATCCGGACGTTATTATTTTGCTGACAGAATCGCACGACTTTCCGGCGAGTCCGCAAATTTCATTAAACGAAGCGGATACTTATGCGTCGCAGATTCGCGGACTTTGGAAACATCTGCAAGAAAATTCCGGTTGTCATATTATTCAAACCGGATTGGAATACCCTGACGCTGCAAGCTGGGGATCGTTGGAAGATACGTTGCCGGACGGACGCCGCCGACAAATCGACAACGTGAATCAACAGCTTTCCGAATCGCTTCCTAATGCGGTTTCATTTTTGAATGTCAACGCGATTGCCTCACAATGCGAATCCTGTTGGACAAGTCCGCGCGAATGGCAAATAGCAAAACAATATCCGTCTTCGACGGCGACTCCGCTTTTTGCCGACTCGCTAGTTGCGCAAATCGCGGCGGCGTTCGGTATGAGTAAAAAGATGTTAATTCTTGATCTCGACAATACGTGTTGGGGCGGCGTGATCGGCGAAGACGGACTTGCCGGCATTAAACTCGGCAGCGCATCGGCGGCAGGAGAATCGTTTTTGGAATTGCAGCGTTACGCGAAAGACTTGAAAAATCGCGGCGTTCTTCTTGCCGTTTGCTCAAAAAATAACGAAAGAGACGCGTTATTGCCGTTTGAACAACACGACGAAATGATTTTGAAAAAAGAAGATTTTGTCGTCTTCAAAGCAAACTGGAATAACAAGGCGTCCAATATCCGCGACATTGCCCGCGAAGCGAATTTGGGATTGGACTCTTTCGTTTTCCTTGATGACAATCCGGCGGAACGAATCCTAGTACGAAACGAATTGCCGGAAGTCGCCGTGCCGGAATTTGGACAAGCTCATCATTTGATGTTACAAGCGTTAAAACGCGGCATGTATTTTGAAACGCTTGCGTTAACCGATGAAGATAAAAACCGCCATCAAAGTTATGTGTCGCGTCAAAAGCTACAAAACGCCGCCGAAAGTCCTGCGGATTTAACGCATTTTCTGAAAAATCTAAAAATGAAATGTTATCATGGAGCAGTGAATGAATCGTCGCTATTGCGAGTCGCGCAGCTTATCAACAAAACCAATCAATTCAATTTAACGACGCGGCGTTATACGCAGCAGCAAGTCAACGAAATGATGAACGGCGAAAATTGGTGGTGTCATTGGTTTCGTCTTGACGACAGCCAGCAATGTCATGGAATTGTCGGCGTGCTTCTGGTTCGCAAACAGCAGGAAACGTGGATCATTGATTCATGGTTGATAAGTTGTCGCGTGATTGGTCGGCGACTGGAATCGTTAATGTTTAAAGTTCTTCGGAATGCGGCAAAGAAAGCAGGTTGTTCGCAAATTCTCGGCGAATACATTCCGACGGAGAAAAACGGATTAGTGAAAACGCTCTATTCCAAACTCGGTTTTTCCTCAATGCAAGAAGAAAATCATTATATTTATTCTTTTAATCAGATTGATTCGCCGCCTTTGTCCGTCGAAGATTTAATTGTTGCTGTTGCTATGGAGTAACAGTTCCGTGTTGTATGCCACGTATCCGGCGAGTTTTGATTGTTATCAAAATTAAAACGCAAAATAAGGGCATAAGGGCGCATATCGAGGTTTTGTTGGCTACCTAAGGGAAACTTGATAAATAAGGGCTGCAATAGTAAAGATATTTCGGATAACTATTCAGACGCCCGGTACGGATTTATGTGGTTTGAGCGACTGAATAGTTACCTTTTTTAATACGAAACAGGCAATACGTTACAAACCTCATTTCTACCTAATTTTCCAAACAAAACAACCTCAGTAGCCAATGAATCCTCTACAACGATAACCTCATTACCTCATCCAAAAAGAAATAAATGAGGTAATGAGGTTTGTTTTTTGTAACCCTTTTTGCTACTGAGGTTGTTTTGTTAAGAATATTTAGGTGAAAATGAGGTTAAAAATATGAAATCCTCGCATCGAAATTGCGCCGAATGACTTACCTTTATCGTTTATTATGCCCCTTAATCTCTCTCCTGTTTCTCCTATTCTTTTTTGGGGGAATAAAAACTGAATTTTCAAGCGGAGCGAGTCGATTCCGCATTTTCTGGAGAAAATTTTGGCGCAAACCGCGTTCTGAAACGTCGTCTTATTGTAAGGTAATATTGAAATCGACGGGATTGCACGGTGAACAATTTGGATTTGACAACGCTTGTTCAACAACATTTTAAGCCGCTCGTTCTTTTTGCTCGTCAGTGGGATGAAACGACGGCGGAAGACGCGGTGCATGATGTGTTTGTGCGACTTGCCGGATTAGTCCGCGATAATCAGCCGCCGCGTCATGTTGTTTCCTGGTTGTATCGCGCGGTGCGGAATCGGGCGATTGACGCTTTCCGAAAAAATCGGCAAAAACGAAAGCACGCGGAAATTTTGTCGCGGCAATCGACCGAATGGTTTACGCCGCAAATTCAATCCGACGAAAAAATCGACGCTCAAATGTTAACAACAATGATGCGGCAGCTTCCGCGAAAACAACGCGAAATTATCACCGCGCATCTTTGGGGAGAATTGACGTTTCGGCAGATTGCCGCGTTGGTCGGGCGTCCCGATAGTTCCGTGCGGCGGGATTTTTACGACGGTCTCAAAACATTACGAGAAAAACTTCTGCCGGATAATTTTGAAGAACCTCTAACAACTCCTTTTTTAACCCCGGAGGAATCCTTTTGAATAAGGGACGTTAGAAACCATTGAGACTTGAGGAACGAGGCGAGCGATGAACTCGCTCTTAAAAAACAAATTTTCAAACGGGATGAGGCGAATTTTTAGAAGTCCTCTTTGATGAAAGGTCGTGCCATGAATCATTCCAAACGGAATGACATTCAACAAAAACTGACGCAATTTGCGCCGAAAGTCCGCGATTCGCTCGGCGAAGAAATTTTGCGGGACGTCGAAGAAATTTTGCGGCAGCCGGACGAGCCGGCAAATTCACGCCGAAAAATCCGTCGGCAAAATGCTCGAGCTTATTTCAACGCTCAAGTGCATTGCACGAAAAAAAGTCGGCGTTGTTCCACGTTATGGGGAAGTTTGTGCGGGACGAGTGTTGGAATCGTTCTCGGAGTTTTTCTTGCGGCGTTTGGATTTCGGCTTTTGCCGACGCCGACAATCACGATAACTCCCAATCCGGAAACGGCGGTTGCGGAAAATTTCCAGAACAAACAGCCGCCGGATGTTGAAACGCCGCAGCTTTCCGCACCGGAATATTCGCTTGATCTCGATCAAATGATTGAAGACGCGGCGGAACGTTGGAAAAAAATGCCGCAAAATATCGCGTATGACAACCAGATACACCGCCATTATGTTTCCCCGACTTCGTTTCAACGCGACCCAAGTTTTTTGATTTTGTACAAGGAAATGTTTGAAACGAGGCAGTAAACGGAGTACCGGAAATTGGAGGATCGGCTTTCAAACGACACGCTGAATTGAAAACAAATCTTCCCGTCTTTCGGCTCGGCGAATGCCTCTTGTTAATCTTATTAAAAACCAAAGGAGCAATCGAATGAAAAAATTTATTCCCAAGCATCTCGCTGCCGCCGCTATTTGGCTGCTGATTTTTACAATGGCGCCGCATAACGGCTTGGCTCAAAAATTTGAATCGGTCAAAGATGAAAAGAACAACAAGTATATTCTCAAAGTTCATTTCAAATTGCCGCCGAAAGCGATTGATTCCGCGCGAATCACGCAGCCGCTTGTGTGGGAGTTTCACGAGCGAAATGCCAAAAACGCCGCAACATCTTACCTACGCGCTCATTATTACTTGACGGAACATCTTCGTCGCAACTCGCAGAATAATTACCACAAGCTGCTGACGGCAATTTGGGAGGAAGCGGACAACTCGCCGATTGGTACGGAAGCATTGATTCGGCAAACGATCAAATCGCCCATTCCGCGTTCCTCGAACGAGCAACAAGGGGAAGAAATCACGCCGGAGGAATTACGGCGTCAACAACAAAACGATTTTGTCCGAGGAATCTCTCTCGCCGAACAAGACTACGCCGTGTTTTCGTTACGCGAACACCCGGAACAGCTCGATGCGGTAAAAAACTTTGTCGAACAAAACGAACCGTTGTTTCGTTGTCTCGAAGAAGGAAGCCATTGCGATTTGTGCGATTTCGGGATTCCGTTCCGCGAAACGAATAATCCGATTGGCTTACCCTTGTCGGATATTCAAAACATGCGGGAAGTTGCCCGCGCGTTGCGTGTAAAAATTTTACTGGAAATTCACGAAAAACGTTTTAACGACGCGATCAAATCGATTCGCGTTGGTCTTGCGATGGCGCGGCATACCGGCAAGCAGCCGCTGTTAATTTGCGGATTGGTCGGCATTTCGATTCAAAATCTGATGTTGCAGGGATTGCAAGAGATGATGAGCGACCCGGATTGCCCGAATTTTTTTTGGGAAACTGCGACGATTCCGCATCCGTTTCTGAATTTTTCCGATGCGGCGGAAGCGGAAAAAAATTTATTGCCGCAAACGCTTCCGCTTTTGCGAAAAGCAATGGACTCGCCGGAATCAATTTCCGATGCGGAATGGCGGTTGCTATTGCAGCAAATGCTGGATTTTCTAATACCGTTTGTAGATCAGCAACATACGTTGGCGGAGTTTCCTTATGATTTATTGAAACATTCCCATCAATCGTTCATGATCTCAAGTTATCCGGCGGCGAGACAATGGTTTCTGGCACAAGGAAAAACCGCCGAAGAAATC
This sequence comes from Planctomycetaceae bacterium, assembly GCA_031267635.1. Classification (GTDB taxonomy): domain Bacteria; phylum Planctomycetota; class Planctomycetia; order Pirellulales; family Thermoguttaceae; genus WRMR01. The sequence goes on along the minus strand of JAIRYX010000485.1, from coordinate 2,681 downwards.
GACGCGATGATTATCGAAAAAGTGATAGGACTTCATGCCGTGTATGAACTCCAACGGATTGGAAGCGAATATTATGGCGGAATTTATTTGCCGCTTTGGGAAAAATATGAAACCGACGAATGGTATCTGCAATGGCATGGAGAAACGTCTCTGCTGCTATTTTCAGGAAATTGGTTTGTCAATGTTCCGACAAAACTTTTACTTCCGGCGATCAATTCGGCGCGGACTGCCTATCGGCGAATGGCAATGAGTAGCGACATTATGCGGATTGCGGCGGCGATTCAGGATTACGCGGCGCAACATCACGGCAATGTGCCGGCAACGTTAGACGAGATCAAAAAACTGCCGATTCCGTTTATTGATCCGACAAGCGGTAACGCTTATGATTATAAAGTTGTCAACGGAATCGGTCAAATTTATGTGTCGCAAGCTATGTCTTCAGATTTTATTATTGAGTTTGAAATTGTTAAATGAACTTCAACGCCCTTTTATGATTTAGGAGAAAATCTCATGTCTCGCTATTCCAAAATTTATTTTGTCTTGTTGTCCGCGATAACGCTTTGTTGCTACGGGCAATGTTACGCTCAAAAAACGCCGAAACAACTGGCGGAAGAAATCGCGCCGTTGGTTTCGGAAAACACGATTTGCATCGTGCATGTGGACGTTGCGGCTTCCTTAAAGGACGTTTTCAACGTTTACAATGCAAACATTCAAACATTTCGCGATGCTGTCGCAAGCGTTGCAGATATGGACGAATCTGTAAAATCCGCGATTGCCGAATATACTCTGCCGAAAATAAGCGAGCAGGAAATGCAAATTGCTAATAAACAATTTCAGGAACTTCGTAAAACATTCGGTGTTCAAGATTTCTATTATCTTGCGACGTTGGACGGCGTCCCGATTTCCGATTTTATTGCGATTCCCGTGCGTCCGGAAACTAACAAAGAATTATTGGAACAGCAAAAATTCACCGAACTGAACGGTTTCATGATTATTTATGGAAAGGCGTTTCGCAATACGTTACAACGAGGAACGTCTCAAGAATTTGTCCGCCGAGCGTTTCAAAATGGATTTGTAAAATCGCAGCGTCCCGAAATTGCGGAAGCGTTTGCGATTGCCGGAAACAAACCGATTAAAGCGGTTGCGTTCTTTCCGTCTTATGCCAACACGCTTTTCTCGCAAATCAAGCCGACGCTCCACAAACCGTTGAACATGATTCCTGTCGCTCAAATTACGGACGGTTTGCGTTATGCGGCGGCGGCATTTGACTTCAACACATTTCGCGGCGAATTTGTCATTTGCTCGAAAGATCAAGCGTCCGCCGAGCAACTGCGCAATCTCGTCCTATCGCTTTCCGACACAACCAAAGAGTTACAAAAAAACGGCGTTGATAAATGGGATGATTTGATTGTGTTCAGTCGATGGAGCGATTTTATCGGCGGTTTGGTCAAACAAAACAGCGATTTTCTTTTTCCGCCCGCTCAAGACGGGAAGATTGTCATTCGCTATCAAAGCACGGATTCCGCCGCCGATGTGAAAAAGCTGCTGAATTCGGTCAACGCCCTCGCGAAGCAAGTGAAAATGGATGAAATTTTTCATCAGAAAACTTGCGGCAATAACATCAAACAAATTGTTCTTGCGATGCACAATTATTCCGACGTCCATCTAAAGCTTACTCCGGCTTATTCGCTTGATAAAGACGGCAAACCGTTGCAAAGCTGGCGAGTGTCGTTGCTGCCGTATCTTGGAGAAACGGCGTTGTATGAAAAAATTCGTCGCGACGAAGCGTGGGACAGCGAGTGGAATAAACAGTTTCACAACCAATGTCCGGCAATCTTCCAATGTCCGACGATGACCGATGAAGAAAAGACAAACGGCGGAACGTCTTATTCGTTGGTTGTCGGCAATAAAACCTATCCGACGCCGGGCAAGCGACATTTTTCGCTCTCCGACATAACCGATGGAACCTCCTACACGATTGCCGTCATTGAACGCAAAACGCCGATCAACTGGATGCAGCCGGACGCGGAACTCTCGCAAGACGCTGTTTTTCACGGCATATCAGACGCCGCAAGCGGCGTTGGCTTACGTCATCAAAAAGAAGACAACGCCGGACTCAACGCCGGTTTCTTCGACGGCTCTCAACGATTCCTTGATGAAAAAACGCCGTTAGAAAAATGGAAAGCGTTTTTAACATTTTCCGGCGGCGAATGGATTTTAGACAGATAATCTGTCACTGTTCAGTAGGGGGCAGGTTTTGGGTTGGAATCCGCCAAAATTTCGCCTGCCTTCACTCAACATCACGGCTCTACTGAATAGCTGCAATAATATTTCCTGAAAAATGATTTGTAACTATTCAGCGGCATTGCCCAAGCCAAAGAAACCCGCACTGGACGCTTCAATGGTTACAGTTAATTTTACCGAACAATCTTCTTCTTGCCGCCCTTGTTTATAAAAGTCCCTTAATCGCCCGAATAGCGGCACGATGCGCTCTGATTTCCTTATTTTTCGTTCCATTGTTTTGATAAAAAGCCATGATCTAAACAATAAGGGCGTCAGGACGCATTTGAGGGCTTTGTCGGTTACTAAGGGAAACTTGATAAATAAGGACGGCGCCGGTAAAGCCGTTCGAGTAACTCTCCAGTTGTCCGGTGCGGATTCATGCGGCTTGAGCGGCTGAA
>JAIRYX010000478.1 GCA_031267635.1 Planctomycetaceae bacterium | reverse complement strand
ATTAATTCGTAATTCGTAATTCGTAATTGATTATTCGTAATTCTTAATTCGTAATTGATTATTCGTAATTCGTAATTGATTATTGTTCGCATTTATTTCATTTTTTATCTCGACGGTACAATATAATTTATAATTTTGCAAAAAATTTAAACAGTATAGTTATGGCAAAAAATAAGAAGCGAAAGAAAAAACCATCTCCTCACGCTGTCCAACAACTGAGTATGGCGAAGCATAAAAATGAAGTGATGGAGGACTTAGACTTTCTCTGCTTCCTGATTGGCGGCACAGGACTCTTTGACCTTATTCCAAAAAAATACAGAGACGTTATTTATGACACACGCGGTATATTGCAAGTCGTCAGCGGCGACCAGAAAAAGATACAGAAACGCCTTGCTGTGGTGATGGCGAAAGAATTGAGAGAAGAAATGAGCGATCATGCCATTGAAGTGGTGAAGGGTCGCACATACAGGATGTCGCTGGATAAGTTTCTGATGGTGGGAGTCCCGCTTTACCTCCTGTTAAATGACGAGAGGTGTCTTTTCAGGGGAAAAGAACGTTTCGAGTGTTTTTACAAGGATAATCACAATATGAAAGAACTGCTCATCAATGAGCTGGAAAAACTTGTGCCGTTGTACTGCGACTTCTATTCCGATCTCAAGCGACGAATCATGTATGATTTCTGGATAAGGGTGAAGTTACACTACTTCCGTCCTGAGGAAAAGGTTACTTGCCGCTTCACGCTCCAGATCGTAATCGAACCGATCGAACTGGAACCAAAACAATTCAAAATCAACAATGAAATGCATCTTGGCACGCCGGTTATATACATTGAGCGTCGTCCGAAATTTAAACCCAAACGTGAAGAAGGAGCATACGTGCTCACGTATAAGATAGCTATCGCTCACAAGTATCTTGACCCGAAAACAAGTTTCCCCAATTTGCCGATTAATGTTTATATTCAGCAACATGCCGTCGAACGCCTGATGGAACGTACCTGCTGCCCGTTTCCTCATTGGATTCATGGCTATCTTATCGACGCTATGGAGAAGAAACCGAATGTAATCCGCCTAACGGAAGACAGATTCTTGATTGAATACCGCATGGTAGGCATCAAAATTGGCTATTTTTTGGCTACTTTGGTCGATGGAGAGTTGCTACTCCGAACCTTCCTCTTCATTACCCACAACGGTACGCCTGAAGGGCAGAAACTCGAAAAAGCCACCGGATTGCAGCAAGAAGATAGAAAATACCTCTCTATGGATAACATCCGTACCCTTGCCAATTCCGACATTGAACAAAATGAGACTATGCACAAACTTTTTCTCCAGTCCGGACTTGGTTCACTGCTCGAACTGTGCAAGCGGGTAAGGGAAAAAGACAAGGACTTCAACTGGCTGATCAGCGATTCGGAAAACAAAACGTCGCTCAGCCGGCTGATTATCGAATACATGAAACCAGACGCCGACAACGACGAATTTGTGGAAGTACAAGAATCATAATTTTCTTTTTGTCTATAAATATTCAAAACCTTATACATTATTCGCATCCCTGAATCAATAATCGTTTTATCATCGAATGAACGATTATTCTATGGAATGGCTTAATAATCAAAAAATACATTTTACCCCAGCGATTATTATAATGCACGGCGGTTGTGATGCAAATGTGCGACCGTTCTCTGTCTATCAATACCGAAACTCTGAAATTTAAATGCTTATCATCTACTCCCATCAAAACTTCATTCCCATTTTGGTCGATTATGGGAAAGACTGTTCCCCATTCGGTTTTCAGTCCAAATGGCTTGGTTATCAAATTTCTTAAAGACAGTAGTCCATTCGCCCATTTCGGCAATTTGAAAAATTGCAACATAACTTGTGTCGCAGTATCGTCGGTCAATTTTGTGATTCGGTAGCTATCGCAATAATCTGTTGTTTCAAATCCTGTAAAAATCGTCGAATTTTCAGGTGCATTGCTGTGTTTCTCAATTACGTTTTTCGTTCCTCTCGGCTTTTTTATCATCCAAACCTTGCATGAGCAATGTCCCGAATCTCCCAAAGCATATTTCAACTTTTTGAATTTCATTGCTGCTTCATTTATTGTAATACTTCTTTTCTTTTTCCCGTAAATTCTTCCGCTACCATTTTATACACGATTATTCGTTCCATCATTTTTTCATCGAAGTGATACTGCTCGCTTTTCCCTGTTTGATGTTTCATTAAATGAGTCAGTCCTTCTTTCTTTTCATCTATTGTGTTCAGCATGATTATTCTGCCGACGGCAATAATACTTTTAAACGCATAATTGTAATTACACGGTTTTTCTCCTTCAATTAAAACGTCATCACAATCAATTTCGACGCAAGCGCGGTTGTTTTTTTTCATGATCTCCAACTTTTTCCCTTCGTTTGCGCTATGAAAATAAAATGTCAGGATTTCCTTTTCAAAAGAGTATCCATAATTTAATGGAACAATGTAAGGTTGATGATTGTCGGACAAGGCAAGTCTGCAAACCTTGTTTTTGCCAATGATTTTTAGCTTTTCATTGACGTCGATGATTTCTTTATCTTTTCTTCGCATAATGATTTATTTTAATTTCAGATACCAAGAAACGTTTTATTTTCTTTTGTATTGGGATATATGCGCCAAAGGCTTATTTTATCATCCCTGACTTCGGCAACCCAAATGGCGCGAAGATTGTTGAAACGCTTATCGGAACAAACGGAATATCCTTCCATAATAGCTCTGTTGTCTTTTACAACAACCCGTTCAAAAACATTCTGGTAGTCGGGGAAAAGATTGAAGAAAGGTTTCCATGCAATGTTTATGTTATCGTGGGCGCCTTCAATCCGGTTATTTTCCATGTCAATAAAAACATGGTCGTTTGTCATTAGTTCCGCCAATTTTTCGACGTCTCTGCTATTGATATAGACATTGAATTTCAGAGCTATTGCTTTGGTATTATTTTGTTTTTGCCTTTCCTCAAAAAGTTTCATGCTGTTTTTAATTATTTTTGTTTATCAGGTTTATCACGACTTTTACGATGGAGTCCATTTCTTCGGTACGGCTTTCGGCAATCATCAGCGTGAGGGCAACGAGGGTGTTGTTCTCTATCAGACGACCGCGTCCGGGGCGGTAAAGAATATCGTTTTGCTGCAAGAACCAGAGAAAAAGAAATGCCGCGATGCGTTTGTTGCCGTCTGAAAACGAGTGATTTTTCGTAACAAGATAGAGCAGCATTGCCGCTTTTTCCTCAATGCTCGGATAGAGTTCCCGACCGTCGAAAGTCTGGTAAATGGTGGCAATGGAACTTTTGAAAGAATCGTCTTTTTCGTTGGCAAAGAGCGAGCTGCCGCCGAATTTCTGCTTCAGTTGCGCGATTGCCGCCATTGCATTGTCGTAAGTGGTGCGAAACTTGCCGGTTTCGGTGGTTTCTTCGACCGAAAGTTGCAGGTAATCGTATTTATCCAATGTATCAAGCGCGTAAGTGTAATCGGTGATTACCTGCAAAAGTCCGGAGGCTTCATCGGCAGTCAATGCAATTTCCCTGTTTTGCATGACGTTGGACACAAGTTTTATGGTTTGCTTCAGGTCGTTATATTGTTGTATCTGTATTTTTTCGTTGACGGCATAGCCTTTTATGATATAATCTTTTAGGACTTTGTTTGCCCACTTTCTAAAAGCAGTTGCATTTCTGGAATTAACACGATAACCGACGGACAAAATCGCATCTAAATTGTAAAATCTGGTTTGGTATTTTTTGCC
>JAIRYX010000331.1 GCA_031267635.1 Planctomycetaceae bacterium | reverse complement strand
TGGCTTCACGTGAAAACTTGCGGTGAGTACATCAATGACCGCCGGATGGGGGAAATCTACATGTCCGGTGGGAAGAGGGGTGAGGAGACGTAGCAATACGCCCCTCGCCTACTCTACGGTAAATTACGATACTTTTATTTTTTACCACAAAGGCGAGGAAGACGCACAAAGATAATCTTTTTAAAAATCCTTTGTGCGACTTTTTCGCCTTTGCGGTTCATCATTTCATCATTGGTGAAAAGGTGAATCGGTTAGCGAAAAGGTCTAATGATTTTACGCCTTTCGCCGGCTTGTCGTTTTTACTCGTCTGGTAATTTATAGGGGGATTTTAAACGCGAAAGACGCGAAAAATCGCGAAATTCCGGTTTTTGCGCTGTTTCGCGGAACTTTCGCGTTCTAAAAACTACTTCGTGAATTAATACGGGTTTTAGAACCTCTCACAAAACTAAAAAATGCAGCCAACAAATCAAAAACAAAAAATTGACGTAAATACTAAAACATCAATAACTTACAGTGGAAATTCTTGTTTGATTGAAAAGGAAATTCCGTTACAACCGTAACCAACAGAGGTCGCTTTCAAATGACTTAAATTACACCTATTAACTATTGGGGACTTCTAAAAACCTTATTTTTCAACACACGAGGCCGTTGAAAAATAAGGGCTTACGGATATTTTGGGGAGGTTTTTAGAAGTTCCCTATTATTAATTTTCGGGAAGTGCCGTAGATAAGCTAACTCTCTCTTTTTATTTTAATTTTCTGTTTTCTTTATAGGCGAATAGGAATGATAAATAAAATGCAAAAAACAAATAAAATCCTCAAAAACTATATTTAGTAGTTTAGAATGTAACATACACAAAATATGTGATTTATTCTCCCTAATCTTGGCAATCCAAAAAACTTAACTAGACTAGTTTGAAACTTGCATTCCTCCAATTCGGAAATGACGATCCGAATAAAATTTATTGCCATAGACAAAACGAGGAGAATTTTCAATCGCGTAATTGACATTCAAATAGCGTGGAAGTGACGCTCTTGCTAGGAATGAAAATCATACGTGGCATTAACGTATTTTTCGAAAAACAGTGAAGATGGTACGATACATCATTTGTCTGTTTGTGAAAATCGTAGAATTGCGTTGAGACGGTAATTCATTGAAAAATTTTCGGTTTTTTGCCGAAAAATTATACTTTTGTTTAAAATAACAAAAGAATGGTTGTTTGTCCCAATGATTGAAAGACGCCGTTTTTTGGCTTGACGCTCAGGAGGAATTTAGAATGGGCTCAAACAAACCGTTAATTGGAATTAACGCCGAGTATTTTTCAAACACGAAAAAAAATGCCGCGTACAGTTATGTTCCCACCGGTTACTATGATTCGTTGATGAAAGCAGGAGCAACGCCGATTATCCTACCACCGTACTATGAGCAGGAAGACATGGAACGGGTGCTTGATCTATTAGACGGCGTTGTGATGATTGGGGGTGCTGATCTTGACCCTCAACGAGATGGCTTTATGCTCCATCCCTGCATCAGACGAATGGAAGACCGCCGTGAAACTTTTGATCGGCAACTGATTTGTGAAATTGCAAAACGTCGGATTCCTTTTTTCGGCGTTGGCGCAGGAATGCAGCTTCTTAACGTCTCGCAAGGCGGCACCTTATTTCTTCACATTCCTGAAGACCTACCGACCGCTCTGCCTCATCTTCCTCATCGAAATAGTTCTGACCCAATTCTCCGGCACGCTCTCGAAGTTTCTCATGGCTCTCTCATGGAAAAAGTCTATGGTGAAAATGAAATCCGTGTCAACAGTATGCACCACATGGCTGTGGATGACGTCGCTCTTGGTTTCATGCGGACAGCGTGGTGTCCCGACGGTGTAACGGAAGCGATTGAGTCGATTCAAGAGGATTGGCTCGCTTTCGGCACGCAATTTCACCCGGAATCACCATCGGCAACAGCAATGGACGTCCGGTTGTTTTTTGAATTTGTTCAGGAAATTAATGAACGCAAAGGTGTTCTTGTTACCGCAGATTCCGATATGAATATTTTTGGACTTTGGTAAACGTTAATTTCACAAAATTTGGAGTTTGAAGTTTCGATTAACTCCAAACTCCGCATTTCACATTCCAAAATTTACTATGTTGTCTTCATTGCTGAATAATAGCCGAAGCATAAAGCAGCCGATTCAATGGTATATCGGATTGTCTGTAACGTCTTGTTGTCGGCGGCTTGAAGCGGCGTTAGTTGGAATACATGGAACACGGATGGGATCTCCGGTGGAGATAGGTCACGGATTGACCATTGATCTTCCCAGAGAAATTCGGGCGGCATATCAAGAAGATTTGTTCCCGGAAAACACGGATGTTGTTACACGAAACAAGGGGAGCGATAACGGCTTATCACATTACGGCACGGACGCCGATCTCTCCTTGTTTGAAATCCCGACAAAAACGGTATTGCCGCGATTATCGCCGTCGGCACGTCGTCGCTTATTAGAAATTCAAGAAGAAACGATTCGTGAACTATTACATATTGTCGGCGTAACGCCTTCGGAATTGCTGGCTGTTGGAGTTCACGATCCGGGAGTTTGGTGCGTCGATACATTTCACGACAATGATTTGCCCAATGTTTCTTTTCGTAAAACGAATAGCCAATCGCAGGATGCGAACGGTTTTTCTGACGAATATATTCAGTCGATTCAAAAAATTTCCCCTTTGTTTCAAGAAACATTGTGCGATACGATTACGCTTGCAGCGAGAACGGGACACAATATTCTTGATGCGTTTTCGGCAATGGATTTGTCAACCGGTGGACAGGGAGGTCCTTTTTTACCGCTTTCTTATTGGGCGATATTGCATTCGCCGGACAAACATCGTTTGTTGCTTGATCTTGGTCAGGAAGTACGAATGACGTTTTTACCCAATTCGTCTCACAGCAACAAAATGCAAATTGGTTATGGCTCGGCGGGCGTTTGCGGCGGATTGATTGATCCGATTGTTCAACATTTGACCGATGGAGAACAAACATTTGATGAAGCGGGACGATTGGCGGTACAGGGAACGCGACTGCCGGAATTGTCGGAAATTCTTGAAAGAATTGCGTTATTCGATGTTCCGTCCACACGAAGTCATTGGTCGCCGTTTGCTTGCTTATTCGCTGCAAAACAAGTATCGGCGATTTTGGAACAGGCAAAAAAGAAAGCGTGGTCGTTGCGCGATGTGCTTTACACCATTGCTCAATCCATGTCGGAACACATTGCCCGTTCGATTCGGCAGCAATTCGGACCGATACTAAACGACACGGAAATCCTTATCGCCGGCGGCGGTAGCCGTCATAGTATTTTAGTTAAACAATTACAAAAGGAATTGCGTTATGGAGAGTGGACGACTCTTGATAAACTTAAAATTTTACCGAACACGCTTGATGCGGTGGCTATTGCCGTGTTGGTTTCATTGACCGTCAATCAAATACCCGGCAATCTTCCGCATCTTACTGGAGCGGAAACCGAGTGTTTGCTTGGACGTTTTATTCCCGGTTCGCCGCAAAATTGGCAACGGTTAATTCAACACATCACCACCGCGCAACCCGCTGTCCGCTCGCTCCGAAGCGCAGTATAAGACTTTCTTTTACACTCTACCTCATCTAGTTGTCCCCAAATTCCTTTTGATTAGAGGAGAGGAGCAAAAGGGACAAGAGAAGCTTTGGGAGCAAGTCTTTGGGGAACGTAACTATTCAGTTGCCCAACCCAAATAAATCCGCACGGCAATTGTATAATTATCCGCATCCGAAAGGATTTATCATTGCAATCTTTAATCCGAAGTTCCTTAAAAATTTGGTCAAAATTTTGACGTAAGTCTATAATTGGCAATCATTAGCGTCTAATTTTGCGTAAAAGATTATCGGCATGTATGTAGCTCAAATCCCTAATCATGGTTCCAGTCCGACTTACCTTCTCCGCGAATCCTATCGTGAAGACGGCAAGGTGAAAACACATACCGTCGGTAATATCACCTCGCTCGGATTGGGAACAATTTCCCTCATCGCTCACGTTCTCAAAGGAAATCAACTCCTTCCTGTTGAGGAAGCGTTCAAGATAATTCGCTCTCGTCCTCACGGTCATGTGGATGCGATCCTTCGCGTGATCCGCCAACTCGGTCTTGATCAAATGCTCTCACGTGAACCTTGTCGCCAACGTGCTCTTGTTGTCGCCATGATCGTTCAACGGATCATCGCTCCGTGTTCCAAACTTGGCACGACTCGCGAATGGAACAATACGACGCTTGCCGAAGAGTTGAATATTGATACGAACAAAGAAGACGCCGATACGCTCTACAGCGCGATGGATTGGTTACTCAAACGCCAAAGCCGTATTGAACAAAAGCTTGCGAAACGGCATTTGTCTGAAGGTTCGATGGCATTGTACGATATATCTTCCAGTTATGTTGAAGGCGAACGTTGTCCGCTCGCGAAATTCGGATATAATCGCGATGGAAAAGACGGCAAGAAAATCATCGTTTATGGTTTGCTCACGGATTCGCATGGTCGTCCGAT
>JAIRYX010000272.1 GCA_031267635.1 Planctomycetaceae bacterium | reverse complement strand
TTTCTCTATAAGAGACCAATCTATCAAACCTACCCTTAATCATTTTGTAACAACTCTCGATGATGTTAAATTGTGTCCTACTGACAAAGTTATTGAGTTGTATATGCTATGCTTCGTTGGAATTTAAGATCAACCAACCAAAAAACAAATCTGGAAAAACAAACAAAAATAGACTTATTACACTTGACAAAAACAACAATTAAAAGTAACTATTCAGCTGTCCAAGCCCAATAAATCCGCACAGCAACAGGGTAGCTACTGCCAGCTTTACCGAAAGACTTACTATTGCCGCCCTTATTTATCAAGTTCCCCTTAGTAGCCGACAAAGCCCCCAAACTCGCCCTTATGCTCTTATTTTTCGATAGAAAAGTCGCAAGTCTTTATCGCCAACGCGAAGTGGGCGTTTCAGCATGATACGGCGGTTGTTGCGGTTGAGAACCTTGCGGATTGCCCGGAAAACCTTGCGGGTTACCGACTGAATACGGCGGATTCCCTTGCGAAAGATTATATCCATTCGGAGACGCAGTGGGCGAAACGCCGCCTTGCAAATATTGTCCGGGAACGGATGCGATTCCTGTCGCTCCCGCCGTAAACCCGTTCGGTTGCGATGAATATTGCGTTTGCGGTGGAACAGGCGACGCATACGCCGGGTTCGGTTGGGCAGGAGTCGTGTTCGGTATTGCGCTCGGCAGATTATTCGGAGCATTCGGAACAACGGGGTTTTGTTGAGACAGCTGCGGGGCAGCTGCGGGCACGGCAACGTTCTCTTCGAGGGCATACACCCAATCTTTTGGCTTCGACTTGAGAATGTTATTGTGGTCAAAATCGTCTTTGTTTAACGGCGGCAGAATACTTCCCAAACCTTGGAATAGCCCTTTTTTCGTGTCCGTAATAATGTAATTCTTATACGACGTTCCATCAATACTAAACAACTGCAAACCGCGAGCGTCAAACGTGGAATCATCAATGACAACGATAACGCTGTTAAACTCTTTCGCGTCTTCCGGCAACTTGGGCCACGCTTGAAAACGCACGCCGTTTTTCATGTTTTCTAAACGCGGCAGGATTTTCAGATAAAAGCGTCTTTGTAAGTCGGTCGGGTTCGCTCCCACTAATACCATCAGCGGCGAATCCATCACGCCTTTCCCTTGTTGTTCCTTTGGAATGACAAACTCCGTCAGTTTCTTCGCCGCGTGATCAAATTGATAAACCGCCGTTCCGGTACAAATAAACTTACTTCTCAGATTGCTTTCGGTGATTTTGTTGCCGTTGGCGTCATGCTCTCCTACCGTTTCGATGATTCCCTTGTCGGGCGCACGGTATTTGACGCTGCCATACGTTGTATGAACTGCCATAAGCTGCCCGGTTTTTTCATCCTTTTTACTAAACGCATTATATTCAAAGCAGAGAAAATCATAATCCAACGCCGTGACCGACTTACTTTTTTCCTGCCATGTCATCAGAAAACGTTCAATATCCTGGTGTTCCGCTTTAGTCAAAGTATAACCTTTCGGCGGCGGAATGATTTGCGGAGCGTTCGGCGTGAGCGTTTGAAACGGTACATTCGCAACCGAAGGCGTTCCCGTTGGCGGATTTCCGCCCAACGGCGCACCAAGCGGACGATCCATCATATAATTGGGGTTGTCCGCCGGATTTCCCCCCGAAACGTTTGTGCCGCTTGGAAGATTGCCATTAGAAAAATTACTACCGTTCGGAATAGTTGCCGCGTTAGGCGTTCCATTGTAACCTGTTTGCGGATAAACCGCCGCATATCCCGCCGGATTCGTTTGCTGTTGCGTATCCGAATCTGCGGCAGGCGGATTTGCCGGACGATACGCCGGAATATTGCCGCCGGGATTCGGCGTATTGGAATTTCCCATCCCTCTGAATTGCTCATTAGGATATTGCGGCGGATAAATTCCCGTTCCGGCAACCGGAGCGCTTTGGGCAAAAAGATGGCGTTGATTTTCCGCCAAAATAACGACAGCAAAAAGAAATAGCGAAGAAAACGAAACAACCGTCCATGATTTCATGATTCTAACCTCCATATTGTTTTCAGCGTACAAAACATCCTGTCTGCCGCCCATCTTACTACCAGAAAATGACCAAGCTCACTTTTTTGCGGAAATTACCACATCTTCTTTGCTGCGTCAAGGGCAATTTTAAGTTTTTTTGCCTAATACTGCTTGCGCCGGCGGTATTGGATTGGTTGCAGAAACTGCGATGGACGAAGAACGCTAGGAATTTTTTCTGTGAATGGGGTTATACCATTTGCTTACGCTTTTGCTCATATTGCTTTTTACATTGGTCCGGCGTTTTTGATTGCTTCACCAGCAACGTCTTCATATTTGGCAAAGTTCTGACGGAACAAGTCAGCGAGTTTTTTTGCGGTAGCGTCAAACGCCACTTTATCTGCCCAGAGATTTTTGGGGATTAAAACATCATTCGGCACGTTGGGACACACTGTCGGCACATCTAAATTGAAAACATCGTCATGCACTGTCGGGGCATTGTTCAATTCACCGGAATGAATCGCGTCGATAATAGCCCGCGTGTATTTGATAGAAAGCCGTTTGCCGACTCCATACGCGCCGCCCGACCAACCGGTGTTGATCAACCATGCTTTCGCGTCGTATTTCGCCATATTGTGCGCGAGAATCTCCGCGTATTTTGCCGGATGCCATACGAGAAACGCCGCGCCGAAACACGCCGAAAACGTTGCTTCCGGTTCGGTTACGCCGACTTCCGTTCCAGCCACTTTCGCCGTATAACCACTCATAAAATGATACATCGCCTGCTCCGGCGACAAACGGCTCGCCGGCGGCATTACGCCGAATGCGTCGCAGGTCAAAAAAATAATATTTTTCGGATGTCCGCCAAAACACGGTAACTTGACATTCGGAATATATTCCACCGGATACGACGCACGGGTATTTTCTGTCAGCGACGCATCGTCATAATCGACAACCCGCGTCGTTTCGTCATAGACCGTGTTTTCAAGAACCGTACCGTAACGAATCGCCTGAAAAATTTCCGGCTCGCTTTCCGCCCGCAAATTGATACACTTCGCGTAACATCCGCCTTCAATATTGACGATACCGTTTTCCGTCCAATAATGTTCGTCGTCTCCGATCAACCGACGGTTCGCTTCGGCGGAAAGCGTCGTTTTTCCCGTACCGGAAAGCCCGAAAAAAAGCGACACGTCGCCGCTTTTCCCTTCATTTGCCGAACAATGCATCGAAAGCAAACCTTGTTTCGGCATCAGATAATTCATAATCGTGAACACGCCTTTTTTCATTTCACCGGCGTATTGTGTACCAAGAATGACAAACTCGCCGCGTTCAAACGATAACGCAACGCTGGTCGGCGAAGTCAGCCCTTCGGCATTCGGGTCGGCGGTAAATCTTCCGGCGTTGAAGATCACATAATCCGGCTTGCCGAAATTCCGCAATTCATCGACGGAAGGACGCACAAGCATATTGAGCATGAAAAGCGCATGATAAGCGCGCTCGCAAATAATCCGCACTTTGATTCGATATTTCGTATCCCAACCGGCAAAACCGTCGATGACATAAATTTGGTCGCGAGTGTTGAGATAGTCAATAGCGCGTTGACGATTGCTGATGAAAATTTCCTCTTTGAGTTTAATGTTCACCGAACCCCACCAGATATTTCCCGAACTGTCGGGATGCTCGACGATACGTTTATCTTTCGGGCTACGTCCGGTTTTTTCGCCGGAATTGTTGATCAGCGCACCGGTTGAAGCGATGGCGGATTGTTCACGAGTGATGGCGTCTTCGTATAAACGCGCGGGCGACGGATTCCGCAAAACCCGACAACCCGACAAACCATAAACGCTCAAGTCGATTTCCGATTGCATAATGTTACCTTTCCCAAAAGATTTATTTCAAACTGTAAACAATTTTCGGGTTCACAAAAGCCACGAAGTATTTTCAGAAAAATTTTTTTGGTGAGCTTGCTTGGCGTTCGCGAAGCATAAAATTTTTTCATAATCTTGTGGTTGGAACTATCCAAACTCGGAAAATTATATCGGCAAAAATCCATTTTGAAAGTCCCTATGAAAAGAATCCTTTGTTGTTTATGCGATTTTCAAAAAAGACCTAAAATAATAACAGTAACAAAGTTAAGGTGATAATTGATTTTTTCACAATAAGAGAGAAAAAGATTAGGTAACTCATGCGTAACATAAATCCGTACCGGACAATTGAATAGTCACGAAAAATTTGATTTGACTATTGATGATTTATTGAATGCAGATTGCAAAGAGAATGACGAAAAATGAACTCAACCATGACGATAAAACAAAATGTGAATTGAATCGCTTTTGAAAAGATCATCGAATCATTACGATTCCGCAACCATACCGTATCAAACAACTTTCATTCCTCGCAAAACGGGACAATTTTTCCGGCGAATATCTTTTGCATTTCTTTTGTTTCTTCGTTTTTATAAATAATTATTATCATTTCTTTGAAAATATTGTCATCAATCACAAGATCGCCGCGTTTCCGCCACTCGTTTTCGTTTTTCCAAACAGCGTTTTTTCGCATAGTATTCCAGTCCGGTTTGTTGCCGTAAATAACCGGTTCGCCGCCGCGAGCGGCAACTGATTCGCGCGGAATCCCAATCGCATACGGCTCAAAATTCATGCGATGTTTTCCGGTTCGCCATTGCAGCATCGTTTCATTTTTTGCCGGATGATTTTGCGTAAACGAAACGACAGGAATATGATTGACGATATGTTCGCCGCAACCGCATATTCGCCGCGTTTGAACAATTCGTTTGAGCGTTTCAAAAGCGTTTCGCGGATAAATCTGCGACGATAAAACATCGCGGCAAAATTCCTGCGGTGTTTCTTCTTCCCATTTTCCAACAGAAGATCGCGTCCAATGCCACAAATGCAAATCAGGTAACGACACTAATTGAGAAGAATAAACAAACGGCGGATATTTCAATGAAATAGAAAAACGATATGCCGAACAATCAAAACGTTTGTCAATTATTTTTCCGGAAGACATTGCGGCGAGAATCGCGGTAAGCCGCCCTTTCGGACGAATCCAGACAGGAAAAATCGTTTCTGCCTTTTCGATAATCCGCTTATCGCGTTGTTCGGCAGTCTCGACTATCTCGCAAGAAACAGGCGTAATTTGCCATTGTTTCCAAACAGGAATATCATTTTTAACCATGATAAGATGAATAGGAACACGGCGCTCAATCGCCGCAAAAAGAACGTAATCCCAATGATGTTGGCCGACAGAAACAACAAGAGAAAAATCGTGATCGGCACAAAAATCGGCGGCGTCGCGAATCACGGAAATCGGCAAATCTTTTCCACAACATTGCGTCGGAAGATGGGAAAGAAGTATCGCGGCTAACGGCATGAAAGTTTTCTTTCGGTAAAATTCTACGTAGCATACTCCTCTTGCTTTAAAATCCGTCGTAATTTGTTGTTATAGCATAACTTCCAGCTTAAGCATTCGTAATGAATTCACCATTTAGAGCAAAAAAAATTAGTAATTATTCAATTGCCCAACCCAAATAAATCCGCACGGCAACTGTATAATTACCCGTACCCGAAAGACTGTCTCATTGCAGCCCTTATTATCAAGTTTCCCTTAGTAGCCAACAACGTCCCCAAACTTGCCCTTATTCCCTTGAGATAATGGATTTTTATCAAAAAAAATGAACGAAAAATAAGGGCGCATATTGACGCCAATTCAAGCTACTAAGAGAATTTCATAAATACTGTAATAGTAAAATCTTTCGGATAACTATTCAGTTGCCCCGTGCGGATTTATTGGTTTGAGCGACTGCATTGTTACAAAAAATTAAAATGAGGTGGTTAGAAAATTCCAAAACATTATTCTTTCAAGCTGTTGTTATCAATATTTTGAAAATTGTTCTTGTAAATTTCTTGACCGATATTCGATTTAATAAAATCCAAAAACACACAGCAAACTGCGTAATCTGTGCAGTCTTTTGCGATCCCGATCAAAATTGGTACAGTATTATCCAATTCCGGAGGAAACTGAATTGTCTGAAATGATTTTGTATATTCTGAATTTCTTAATATTTGAGACAAATCAAAATCCCAACAAGCAACAATATCAATTTCGTTGTTCTTTAATTGTTGTAGCAAAGAAGTTAAGTTTTGAGACTTTGTTTGTTTTTTGTTCTGAAATTGAAATTGTACATTTTTTCCTTGAGTTTTCACTTGATTTTTTTCCAATCCATTTCGCACAAGTTCTGAAAGCGTCAAATGTTCCGACGCAACAGCCAAACGTAAGTTTTTTTCCGAATTTGCGACAAAATCAGTGATATTTGTGACCGAAAACGGAACATCTTTACGCACTACAAGAACAGGGGTTGCGTAACAGAAATCCATTGTTTCTACGATAACTCCATTGTCACAAAGATGTTTCATCAACGCCGGATTATCAATCAACAGTAAATCGTAGCATGCGACTTGTTCTTTTTGCACAAGATGTTCGTCAAACGGCAACAAAACTACCGGAATACCAAATCCTTCGTGAAAACCGTTTTTTAATTGATCGACGATTGCGTAAAATTTTTCATCACATACAATCTTCAATGGGTTTGATTCAGTTTTTCCACAACTTATGCCAAAACCCATTGTCACAAAAGACATTACGATAATTATCAAGTGTATTGATCGTTGTTTGAAAATGGATTTTATTTTCATTTTCGCGTTTAATTCGTGTTGCAATTATATGTCTCTGTGGTCTTTATTTACGTTTTTCTGCACAATCTGCGCAAGAATTGCCGGGTTATCTGTCGAAACAACATATTCTATTTTTTCGCTAGACATTCCAAGATTTTTCATTGTTGTTGCTACCCGTTTCCAAAGCGAGACACGCTTTTTTCCTTCCGCAAGGTAAAGTTCACTTATCAAATCCGACAGCTTTTGCCACATTAACAATTCGCGGTTTCGATAATAATTTTTAATGAGTTTTTCCTGATAAGGCGAATGCTCCATATAATCCCTGATAAAAATCCAAACTAAAAATCACAAAGTTTTACTATTTCAAATTTTGCCGGTTTGCGTTTTTGGGAATGCAATTTTCGCCACCGTATAAATTTCGTCAAGCGTAACACCAAATGTTTCCGCAACCTGTTTTGCGGATTCATATTCCGGCGCGAATCGTTTTGTACCGTCGCGCAATACGGCAATCTTTCCAGCCACTGTCCCGAACCGCGTTTCCACATTCGTTTGTTCGCGTTGCAATACGTCCCGAAATACTGGAACACGGCGGACTCCTAACGTTGTGGTATGTTCAAAGAGAATCGTTTCAATCTCCTCTAATTGTTCGGCTTGGCAAAGTATCGTCAATTTTACGCCCGGACGCTGCTTTTTCATTTGAATTGCCGCCGTATAAACATCTAACGGATTCGCTTTCCACAATTTTTCAATACAATAGCCGATCATTTCACCGGTCATATCATCCAAATTTGTTTCCAATACCCAAACCACTTCGTCGTGTTTGTATTCTGATATTGTTTCTCCGCTGCCATGGATATGCTCTTTCTTTTTTTCACAACAATGTTCACGATGCTGGCATCCATGCTCATGCTCGTGCGTGTGAGTAGGTTTATGTTGCGAAATGGAAAGCGGCTCTGTTTCTTGTTGAATTTTAGCATATTTTTTCCAAGAAGGGGATACGATCTGATCGTCAAAAGTAGAATGATAATGAGCGGTAAGTTTTTCCCATTCCGCAACTGCATTATCTTTTACGTTATCGGCTATCTCACCGACAACAAGCCGCAATAAATTTGCTTGTTCCGGTAAGTCGCGTCCGCCAGCACCGTAACCAATGTGTGAAATGACGAGTGATGGCAACGGTAAAAACGCTTTGACGGTCGTTGCTAGAATTGCCGCACCGGTTGGAGTTGTCAGTTCAAATGGAATTTGTGATGCGGCAATTGGAATGCCGCGAAGAAGTTCAGCAGTTGCCGGAGCCGGAACGCTACATAGTCCGTGAGCAATTTTAATGACGCCGGTTCCTGTTGGAACAGCCGAAGCAAAAATGACGTCTGGTTTGAGATAATCAAGTCCAACCGCCGCGCCGACAATATCAGCAATGGAATCGGCTGCTCCGACTTCGTGAAAATGAACTTTTTCCAACTCGACGCCATGAACATTTGCCTCTACCGCCGCGAGCTTTGTAAAAATTTTTTTCGCTAACTCCGCCGCCTCCGAGGTTAATGCTTCGGCATGAAACGCCGTATCGATCATCGCTAAAATATCGCTTAAATGGCGATGTTTGTGCTCATGAGGACAATGAACATGAACCTGAATCGCACGCATTGCGTGGCGGTGAACATTTTCCGCTTCAAGCCGCAATTCTGGAACGCCTAGCGACTGAATTGCATAATCAAGCAACTCAATCGGCACACCAGCGTCCACCAACGCCCCCAATGTCATATCTCCGCTGATTCCTGAAAGACAATCAAAATACACAATTTTCATCGTACTTTTATCCAACTTATTCAAAGGTAGAAGTTAAAAAATATTTTGGACACATCCCCAAATCCCCGTTTCATCGTTTTGTTGTCACGATACACAAAATATTTTACTCTAAAAAACACGAAAGGATAATGAAACATACGGAAATTTTTGAAAAACAATAATTCCGCATTTTATATATCTCACGGTTTTTCGTAAAAGATTTAGTCCTATTTCGACCACTGATTTTTTGCCACATACACGAATTTATTACCGAAATACCGTAAGATTTAGAATAAATTTTTATTCATGGAGTGTATAATAGACGAATTATAACAGTGCAATTTCTCGTCGTGAGAAGTTATAGCATCTTTAGCGAGAAATGTTGGCTCCATTCCGATATTGTCGTAAAAAACAAATGTTCAAATACGAGGAGTATCATCTTGTCAAACCTGTCCCCAAATCCCCTCTATAACTTACCAGCTGGAGTGTCTTCAGCAAGACGTATTATCATTGCTTTGGTTGCAGCGAGAACAGCGTCTTCCCAACAGTCATATTTTCCAGCAAACTCTCCGGTTTTATACGCAAAAATGATCCCTCGCGAATTGTTGACAATCGCTCCCAATCCGTTTGCGTCAAACGCTCCAGCAACATCTTTTGCCGAACCGCCTTGGCTTCCATAGCCCGGTACGAGAAACCAAGTATGCGGCATGACCGCGCGTAATTCCGTGAGCTGTTCCGCCCATGTTGCGCCAACCACCGCTCCGATATTGCCGTAACCATTAGCGGATGCGTCGGATACGTTTAGCGACTCAACATATTCCGCGACATGCTGATAAATTGGTTTACCGTTGGCGATAAGGTCTTGCAACATCGAGCCGCCTTTGTTGGATGTTTTGACAAGGACGAAAATTCCGGCGTCGCGATCTTTCGCGGTCTGGGCAAACGGTTCTAAACTGTCATCGCCGAGATACGGGCTGACCGTCAAAGCGTCGCCGCCCCAAATACTCGATTTTGCCCCAATAAGTCCGTCCGCATAAGCCGCCGCCGTCGACCCAATGTCGTTCCGCTTGCCGTCGAGAATCACGAGTAACCCTTTTTGCTGCGCGTAATGTATCACATTTTCCAGCGCAAATAATCCCATTGAGCCATATTGTTCAAAAAACGCTATCTGCGGCTTGACCGCCGGAACAAGCGGAGCAACAATGTCGATAACTCGGTAACAAAATTGTCCGAAAGCGGTAGCAATCGTTTCGGGATTAAGGTAATTTCCGTGATGATGATTTTCGCTGCAACATGAACAGCCGGAATGTTTTAATCCATCCGGCAGCATATCGTAACGTGGGTCAAGACCAACCAGCGCCGGCGTTTTTTTAATACGGATAGCAGCTTCTAATTTTTCGGAAAAAGAGGGCATATTGTTTTGTAAATTAAAAGAAAAAATAATGTAAAAATTTAGTAACTACTCATTCGCTCAAACCACATAACTCCGTACCGAGCGTCTGGGTGATTACAGCCAATTATACCGAAAAACTTTACCATTGCAGCCCTTATTTATAAAATTCCCTTAGTAGCCCCAAATTGCGCTAATATGCGCCCTTATTCCCTGGAATCATTTCGATATGAGGAATGAGTATTTCGTATTTTTCAACCTCATTTTTACCTAATTTTCTTAACAAAACAACCTCAGTAGCCCAATGAATTCTCCCCAAAACCAACCTCACTACCTCATCCAAAAAGAAATGAATGAGGTTGATTTTTAGGAAATCGTTTTGCTACTGAGGTTGTTTTGTTAAGAAAATTAGGTAAAAATGAGGTTTGCAACACAAACAGCTACTCGTTTCGTCGTAAAAATACTTAAAACCGACTGAATAGTTACAAAAAATTCAAGAAAATTTCCTCAAACTCCAACAATCCGTATTGACATTGTCAATTTATTTGCACATAATAACAACATAAAATGACTTAGTAAATG
>JAIRYX010000260.1 GCA_031267635.1 Planctomycetaceae bacterium | reverse complement strand
GAAAGCGGTAATCATTTTATTTTCAAATATGACGCATGGAATCGTGTAGCGGCAGTTTATGAATCCGACGGTTCTACAAAGGTTGCCGAATATTTTTATAATGGTCTTGGTCATCGTATCACGAAAAAGACTTATGTTGGCGGGATATTGACAGAAACGCGGAATTATTTTTACAACGAAAAATGGCAATGTATTAAAGAACGGGTTGGTGCAACAATCGACAGGACTTATGTTTGGGGAACTCGCGGTATTGACGATCTTATAATGCGTGAACGCGTGGAAGAACGTTTGTATCCATTGACCGATCCAAACAATAATGTTGTTGCGATAATAGACTCCACCGGTGAAGTCAAAGAACGTTACTGTTACGATGCATTCGGCAAGGTAACTTATTTGAATCCTGATTTTTCCGTAAGAATTACTTCACAATACGATTGGGATTTTCTGTTTACGTCGCGTCGTCTTGACAAAGAAACAGGATTAATGTATTATCGGAACAGATACTATCATCCGGTTATCGGACGTTTTACAAGTATTGATCCGTTAGGATATGACGCAGGTGATGTTAATCTCTATCGGTACGTTAATAACCAACCTGGAATGTTGGTTGATCCAATGGGGTTGGATGTAATTTGGCATGGTACTTGGTGGTATGATGGAAACCGTACTTGGGGTGATTGGGGGCGTGGTTGGATTGATTGGGGATACAATACTGGAGCACCTGTTTTGGCACCACCGGGAATTGGTGAAGTAGTTGGGGGCTTAGACGCTGTTGGTACTGCTTTACAACCTAATAATATTGAAGCATATTTGAGATATCGACGTGATCACGAAGAAGAAGGAACACCCGACTATAATTATTGGCAAGAACGCCTAAACGATTGTCAACAGATGAGGAATCATTGAGGAGGTTAATATGAAAATCAAAAATTTTTATTCATTTATATCGTTTGCTATTGGTCTACTGTTGGGGTATGCGATTTGCTATTTCACAACAAATGATGTACAAATTATATATTCGAATAGTGTAACAAAATCACCGATACAAATTGAATTCGAAAAAGACACTAACAATGAATTAAGTAGCTTTGTAAAACAATTATCAGAACCTAGCCGATATTATAAACT
The DNA here is from genome assembly GCA_031267635.1 of Planctomycetaceae bacterium. Lineage (GTDB taxonomy): Bacteria > Planctomycetota > Planctomycetia > Pirellulales > Thermoguttaceae > WRMR01. The sequence goes on along the minus strand of JAIRYX010000260.1, from coordinate 4,616 downwards.
CCCTTTACTAACTACACAAATTTATGATGACAATAAAAGATTTTCAATTGGCATTGAAAAATATGCTTATAATATTGCTACTGAATTGTATGGTTTTTTGCCAGAAAATAAAAAAGTTATTATGAGGACCTATAGCTTCCGTGAAAATGACGTTGATATAAAAATAACCATAACAAGAGAATCCAATACTAATAAGCCAATAGAAATAATGTATTCTTTTGGTAATAATATTATTTATCTTGATGAAAATTGCGATGGTACTTGGGATACAATAAAAGGAACAACACTACAACCAAATAAAAAATAAAAGTAACGATTCAGTTGATGTTGTTTTGAACAACTCCAACGGAGTATGATGGATTTTAGCCAGATTAATCGGTACGTTCCATGAAAAACAGAATTTCAAAATCCCGCCAAATTTGCCAGGATTTGAGGACATAGTGACTATAAATCATTACTCGCCGAAGATGAAAAATATTCGTAGATTGTTTTGTCGTATTATATTTGTAGTTATTATCTTTTATCTCGGATACGGGGTGGGGACATTACGTTTATTCTCTAATCGCGATGTTTTTGTTTATGATTCGCCGACAAAAATACGTGATTTTTATTCACAAATCGAATCAGCCTTTCAAAAGGAGGGTTTGTCAATAAATCATCCTACGACCAAAAAATTTATAGAAGAATTGAAAGATAAGCCGCCATTGGCAGTAGTTGGTCCTTTAATTATTTTTTACAACAAAAATAATGGTGATTATTCGTAACCGTTCACAGTTATTTTTTGGTATTGTATTTACGTTGTGCAAGTGGTATTATTTGCGTTATGGGAAAACTTTTAGAAAGTATCAGGTTTCTTGAGAAAGAAAATACTGCGTTGACAAAACTCGCTGCGGAGTTGCGTGCGGAGCTTGCGGTATTGCGTGAGGAAAATGTGGAGTTGCGTGCAGATCTTGCGGTGTTGTGTAAGCACTCCGGTAACTCGTCCAAGCCGCCTTCTTCCGATATTGTGAAACCTCCGAAAGGTAATTTGGGCAAGCGAAAAAAATCTCGCCGCAAAATTGGTGCGCAAAACGGTCATCCGAAACATGACCGCATTCATTTTACCGACGATCAAATCGATACAACAATCGAACACGAACTCACCTCATGTCCGCATTGCAACGGCAAACTTACCCAAACCGATAAAGTAACTAAAACGCAGCAAGTTGAACTTGTTGACTTGTTGCCGTAACAATCACATATTCATAGTAACGAGAGTAGTTGGAAAGAGAATGGGAAGTTACAATGGGTTTGGGCGTTTCGCGCGTCGGATTTTTCGGTGTTCCAGATCGATTCGCATCGTAGTTACGATGTGTTGTGTCGAGTGCTTGGCAACGCATTTTCTGGCATCGTGTCTTGTGATTTTTATTCGGCGTACAAAAAGTTGGAATCTCAAACGGCGGCGAAGTTATAGTTATGCTGGGCGCATTTGATACGAGAGATTAAATATGTTGCAGAAAAACCTGATAAACAAACAGCGAACTGGGGCATCAATTTATTGAACGCAGTGCAAGAGATATTTCATTTAATTCACCGCAAGGACGAATTGTTGTTGCAGAATTGGTTGCGTAAGATGTTTGCGATGAAAGAAAACATCTTGCAATTATCGAATTATTACGGACATGATTTTTTGAAAGTTTGGGCAAAATGCATACATTGCTTAAATAACAAAAATTTCAATGATAAAAAGTTACACGAAGACATTTGTTTGGTATTTAATTCGGACATGTTCAAAAAAACACAATTGTATAAACAACTAAAAGACTGGGAAAAATGTTTTGCATTGTCTCTTTTTCCGAATGAATAATTTTGTTGGTCTTGAGGCAGAGTTGGATTTTATTATTAACTATGATATAAAATATCGAATGGGAAGTGAAGCGGACAAAGATGAAGACGAATAACAATACTTTGTAACGCCAAGAACTTGGTATTTTTTCCGTCCTTAACGGGACAAAGAAAATGCAGGTTCGGGACGATATTTCAAAATTTTTTATTTTAAAATTAAGGAAACGTAAAAATAAGGTTCATATAACTGGTTCGTATAACGATTTAACATATCCACAGACGATTGATCACTCATTCATCCTATTATAAACTTGAAAAAGAGAAGGCACAAATGGAAGAAACAATTTTAATTCTTGATTTCGGCGCTCAATACGTTCAACTCATTGCCCGACGGGTTCGGGAATGTGGTGTTTATTCACGTATCGTCCCGTTTACCATCACGGCTGATGAAGTACGGCGTTTTGCTCCGAAAGGACTTATTTTTTCCGGCGGACCGTCCAGCGTTTACGAAGAGAACGCTAGAATTTGTGATTCGGAATTATTCCAACTCGGTATTCCGGTTCTTGGAATTTGTTACGGAATGCAGGTGTTAGCCGAATTATTTGGCGGAACGGTTGAGCCGTCCTCCGAAAAAGAATACGGACGCGCCACATTGGAACTCACCGAAACCGGTAAGGCGTCGCCGTTTTTTCGTAACACGCCGCCGATTCAACAGGTTTGGATGAGTCACGGCGACCACGTTACGAAAATTCCGGCGGAGTTCGAACTTCTCGCGGCTTCGTCCTCCTGTCCGATTGGCGCTATGAAACACCGCAAAAAACCGTTCTACGGAGTTCAATATCATCCGGAAGTTTTTCATACTTTGTACGGAATGGACACGTTTAACCGGTTTGTCAAAGATATTTGTAACTGCCAATGTACGTGGACGATGAAAAATTTTGCGGCAACCGCAATCGACCGTTTCCGAAACGAAATCAGCGGCGGTCAGGTGATTTGCGGACTTTCCGGCGGTGTCGATTCAGCGGTTGTTGCGGCGATTTTGTCAAAAGCAATCGGCAGGCGGCTGAAATGTATTTTGGTTGACAACGGTTTGTTGCGAAAAGGCGAAGCCGTCGCGGTTGTTCAGATGTTCGAGAGGCATTTCGATGCGGAACTGAAAACGATTGACGCTTCCGGCGAATTTTTGAAACGCCTCGCCGGAATTGAGGAACCGCAGGAAAAACGGCGGCGTATCGGACATTATTTTATCGACGTTTTTGCGGAAGCCGCACGGCAATTTGGTAACGCCCAATTTTTGGCGCAAGGAACAATTTATCCCGATATTATCGAAAGCGGGGCAAGTCTCGATCAAAACGGTAACAACAATCCGGCGGCGACCATTAAGTTACATCACAACGTCGGCGGTTTACCGGAAAAACTTGGATTCAAACTTATCGAACCGCTTCGGGAGTTGTTCAAGGACGAGGTACGAAAACTTGGGTTAGAACTTGGTTTACCGGAAGATTTTGTGTGGCGACATCCGTTTCCCGGTCCAGGGTTGGCGGTACGCTGTCTTGGCGAAGTAACCGGCGAAAAACTTTCGCGGCTTCGCGATGCGGACGCGATTGTGATTGAGGAGATTCGGCGTGCCGGTTTCTATCGTAACGTTTCACAGGTCTTTGCGGTGTTATTACCTGTCAAGAGTGTCGGCGTGATGGGCGACGGGCGAACCTACGACGACGCCATTGCCATCCGCTGTGTTACAACCGACGATTTTATGACTGCCGACTGGTCGCCGCTTCCCGATGAGTTGTTACGGAAAATGTCAACCCGAATCATCAATGAAGTGAAAGGTATTAACCGTGTTGTCTATGATATTAGTTCCAAACCGCCCGCAACCATTGAATGGGAATAAATAAATTCTTCATACGTTAATTTTTTTTCGTTGCGAAAAAGAGGTGAGAGACAAAAATCTTTTTTGAGCAAATGATCAAGGAGGCAAGAAGCGGTCAGAGGGAAGTTCTGAAAACCTACATTTTTTTGAACAGTAACCTTGAATAAAACGGAAGTTCCCTTTTCCTCGGTAAATTTTTCATTTGGCGTTTGAATTAACGGGGTTTCCAAAAAAGCGTCCCCAGCCAATGTCCGCGTTGATGATTGATTTTCTTTCCTCTCGACGAAAGATAAAAAAAGCATATCATACCTCCATCATGGACTTTATTTTTCAATGTTAAATGAATGCAGCCTGTCAATCAAAAACAAAAAATTGATATAACGACAATGAGTCAATCGACTTATGGCATAGATTTTTGCCCGTATAAAAGGGAACTTCCATTATAATCCCAGCAAATCATTCATGTTGTAAAGCCCCGGCGGTTTTCCGTACAGAAATTTAGCCGCCGCCAACGCCCCTTGTGCGTAACAGTCGCGGTTGGACGCCTTGATATTGATTTCAAGCGTTTCGCCGAGAAGACCGAATAAAATAGAATGTTCTCCCGCATTGTCGCCCAAACGAACGGCGTGGAACCCGATTTCCGAATGAGGACGTTCGCCGACAACTCCTTCCCGACCGTGTTTTTGATACTCAATCCCCATTTCCGCCGCAATCATTTGACCGAACTTCAATGCCGTACCGCTCGGCGCATCAACTTTGAAACGATGATGTTTTTCGATAATTTCCACATCGGCGTCTTTATCTTTAAGAGTTCGGGCGGCGAGTTCGCAAAGTTTCATTGCCAGATTGACCATCATACTCATACTCGGCGAAATCAAGACAGGAATATGTTTTGACGTTTCGCGAAGCAAGAGATTTT
>JAIRYX010000174.1 GCA_031267635.1 Planctomycetaceae bacterium | reverse complement strand
TCTAGCAACATTCTTCTCCTTTACGTGACTTTCACGACTCCGAGAACGGATTCAGAAAATAACGGACAACACTCTTGCCCGTTCCTTGTCCGGCTGCGCAACTTTCATCCAAGAAACGGCGAACCGCCCGATTCCACGCTGATGTTTTCGTATCCGCCTTGCTATACCGCTTGGCTTGCGAACCAAATGAACTTGCGGCTGATAAGATCGCGACGATGAAATTTTCACTGGAAATTTTTCAGGGACGACTAGCTACTACGCAGTTTCTTCAATTTCCCTGGATATGAAAAATGCCACATTTATAGATATTGTACGCTGAAAAATGTCAAGTGAAGTTGCGTAACTTCGTACTACCCAGTACGGATTGATTTGGCTTGGGCAACTGAATAGTTACCGTATTTCATAAATCAAGCCCTCTCCCAAGTGTGAAATCATCAGCTATTTTTCAACGGTAAAATTTGTTGAAAATGAGATTAGCAGCTCCACTTAACTTGAAACTGCTACCATAATCGCTAACTTTCCCAATAAGCTATCATGCTTTCCACTGTAAGAAATTGCCATTTATTTATTGCTGATATTATCCATAGAAGTTTATGGACGAGAGAAAAGTGCAATTTCTCGCCGTGAGAAGTGTACGACGGCATAAAGGGAGAACGTCTTTTTCGTTCTTGTTAACAAACTCGGATTGCCGGAATACCGAGTATTTGCGAAAGTTTTTCCAACTCGGACGCGATATGTCCTACGCCGATAGCGCAATGATGTGCCGGTCCGCGACTACACCAAGCGTCAATAAATCCACGGGCGCCGGTCGCAAATTGATAACGGCTGTTCGTGTTGCCGATTTCCAAAATCGGTCCTGGAACCGATTCGCCTTCGGCAATTAAAAATTTCGCATTGCCGTCTGGCGCATCAATCACCGATAAAAGCGTGACAGATCCATGTTTCACCGACATCTCTACGCTCAAACCTTGTCCCACTTTGCCGTGAAAAACCTTGAGCGGCTTGAGTTTGGTCTTCCCTTGAGCAATCGCCGTGTGTCCCGGACCGTCGTGTCCCATCAACACGACGTCGTCGTTAAAGTCCATTGCGTAAAATTCCGTGAACGAACCGCCGACGCCGAATGTGTCGAGAATTTTCATCGCAAGAACGTTTTTTACTTCGTATTCTCCCGCCACCGGAACGCCGGATCCGGTAAGAATCGAATTGCCGACGATCACCGACGCAATCAAATCCACATAACTCTCGTCGCCTGTTCCATTATAAAAATATGCCATCGCTCCAAGATCGTGCGTTTTCACTAACTGATCCAAAGCAACCGACGTTTTTGCGGCTTGCTGAATTTCCGCGTCGGGACAATCAGACTGCACATCGAATAATTCGTGAATATTACGTACTTTCGCGTTTAATTCATCCGAGGACACTTTGGAAAGATTCTCTTTCAACTCGCACATTTCAAGAATTTCAAAATGAACCCCGAACTGCGCCGCAAGATTTGTCAAACTCGAATAAATATCAAGCATGCCATTATAATAATGTCCCAAAAGTCCGACGCGGCAGGAACGAATCGTTTGCGCAACTTGCGCGGCTCGCACCCAAGCATGAATCTCATTCCACGCAATCGGGTCGTCGTGCAACGTTCCTGTCACTTGATGAAACCGGATTCCGGCTCGCAAAAACACATTCGCAATCTCTGGAACGCTACACGCCTGACAATGCGCCAGCCATTCGCCGGTCATTTTTGTACGGTCGCCGAGCGAGTTGAATTGAGCGTAATCAATCGCTTTAATTGGCTGCAAATTCAACACGACGACCGGAACTTTCGCTTTCTGGACAACCGGCAAAACCGTTGAAGAAAGTGCGTAAGTAGAAACGTAAAGAAAAATCAGTTCTACAGATTCTTGCTTGAATTTCCTTGCCGCTTCCGCCGCCATCTCTGGATTGTCCACAAGACCAAGATTGACAACTTCAATTTCGGAAACCGCTAATTTTTCAGCAATCTCGTTTTGATAACCGACCAATCGGTCGTACAAACCGTCAAACTGCGCCCAGTAAGTGTCCAAGCCGATACCGAACAATCCGATCTTAACGTTTTGTTTTTTTTCTTTGTTCATCATCAGTCTTTTGAGTTGGAGATATTTGTAACGTCTATACTTTGATAGGATTTACAAGGTTAAATATATGATTTTTTATGAGGAAAAATTTAAAAGATGTTTTTGTGAATTTTCACGTGTAAGTAATAAAGATTTCACGGATTTTTCAACGGCGCCGGCGCAAACTGAAATCCATCACCTTGTATTTTCACTTTGCCGAACGCCGGAAACGGAATATGCGCTCCGGCAATCAGCAGCTTTTCATCGGCGGCAAGTTTCAATAATTTTTTTCGCGCGGCGATAGCTTTAGGTTTATCTGCGTCAAAATTCGCGCAAATATCAGGATACGCAAATTGCAACGTAACGCTATGCAACAAATCACCGATAAGAATCGCTCCTTCATTTTGCGAGCGAATAAGCAATGCCGTATGACCGGGCGTATGTCCTTCAATAGCAATTGCCGTCATTTCGGGAATGATAAGCGGTGTTTTTTCATCTTGCACAATGAATTTCAAACCGTTGTACATTTTTTTGCAAAGGTCAGCGTATCGCAGATTTTGCGATTGCCAATAAGCAAGCTCCTTTTGCGAAAGCCAGAGTGTCGCGTTGGGAAACGCCGCTTGACTGTTTTGGAGCAAACCACCGGTGTGATCGCCGTGCGTATGCGTCAGAATAATCGCGTTGATTTGTTCCGGCTGGAATCCCGCTGCTTTAATATTTTCGAGCAACTGTTTTCCAATCCCGGTATCCACAAGAATCAGCGAGTCTCCTTTTTTAACGAGAAAAGCGTTGATGCTTGCCGGAAGTTTTTTCCCGCTGGAAAGCTGTTCCCGAAGCGTTTTATCGCCGTCGAAAATGGAAATATCAAACTCAGACGAATTGTCCACAAGCGTTATTATTTCAACTTCGCCGACTTTGGTTTTAGCAAACTGTTTTTGACCGGAATCTGTTTGAGCGTAAGCCGATTGTAAACTCATAAGAATCACCATTGCGTATAACGCGGTTAAAACGAATATTTTTTTCATTGTTATTTTCCTGATATTATCGTCATTTTATCTCTCACGGAAACGCGACACGAAAAATTTCTCAAAGAAAGGCACGGTTTGTTTGTGAGAAACATACAAATTGAAAGCCGCTGTTGGTCAAGTTGATGTGCTTGCCAAATACCATCGTTTCATTATACACGTTCCCGATTTGACAAGCAATAGACTGGGAAAACCTCCTATTACTTCTTTGATAATTTTTTTGCCGCAATACGCGAATTTGTTACGAATATTTCCTGCTTATGTTACATTTGGGGAGGGGTTGATTTATAAAATACTGTAACTATCCAGTCGCTCAAACCAAATAAATCCGCACCGGGCAACTGATGCCATAGTTTTCTATTGCGTTTTCAAATATTGTCCCCCAAAAACGAATAATCAAAAAGAGAAGTATGAATCGACAAAACGGCTTCCACGTTTGATTTATGGCTATTCACTTCTCATCAAATTCCACATCAATAATATCGTCCTTATTGGATGGGCGGCTAGAATTTGAAGCGTGCTCTTCATAATCGGAGAAATGGTCACGTCGCGTTTTTTCATAAAACTGTTTGTGCATTCGAGCGGTTTGCAATAGTACATGTTGCTGCAAAATCAGAAAAACAATGACGCTACGAGTCAATGGAAACAAAAACAGCAGCGCAAGCAAATCGGACAAGAAACCGGGCGTAACAAAAAAGATTGCCGCAATCACGACCAGTACAAGATGTAAAATCATATCGTTCGGCATATTTTGCGGAGCGAATTTTTTTTCGTAACGCTGCCAAATCATCCGCCACTGCCACCAGGAAAGCAAACCGCCACCAACCGCAATCGTCAATGTCAGTCCATAAGTCAACCATCCGTCGAGAAATCCGTTCATAAACGAAATGCTCACAAGATCGAAAAATGACATGACCAACAAAAATATCACTAAACAACGAAAAAACACGCTCTAATTCCTTTATAGGTGGGAGACCGAAGCGAGAGGAATGATGTTTTTTTAATGAGAAATCATTGAGGATGAATGATAGAGAGGTTTTGAGAATCATCGTGCGCGTCTTTTATTTTTTAACTTAACTTCTAAAACTTTACGCAACCAGCTCCACTTGATTTTTCGTAACTATTCAGTCGCCCAAGCCAAATATACTAAAACTACTTTTAATTTATGTTTTCTCACAAAGACACCGAGTCGCAAAGAATTTATTTTTTAGAATCACTCGGTGTTCTTGGCGTCTTTTGTGAGAGACAAATTTTAAAGTGTGATGAGTATAAATCCGCACGAGATAACTGAATAGTTATGATTTTTCTTACCTCAAAATCGTTTTTCCCCTTTCCTCGACAATTCTCAATTATACCCGAAAAATTCGCGATGGATACTCTTGCACATAAAAAAACATCTGACGCGGAATAAATTCCGGTCAGATGTTAAACAAAGGAAAAATTCGTTTATTTTCCGAGTCCAAACAAACTCAAGATCGTGCTGTTAATCGTAAACGGTTCCGACCAACTCCACATGCAGCGAATCAATTCAAACATCAAGGTTCCACCGACAACCAAAAACAATGTCATTAGCGAAAGCCCTGCAATTGATAAACTAGTGAATTGGGGAGATTGAACGCCGGGCGTTGCCATCGGAGCAACCGCAACACCACTCAAAGAATCGTCCAAACCGGCAGGAGCGTTATTGTCAACGCCGCCCGAAAATTCGAATGTTGCGCCGCTATTTCCTTTTGTAAGGTCAATGCCGCCGCCGCTTCCGCCACCAAATCCAAAAGATACGTCTTCTGTCCCAAACAGATCGCCGTCTGAGCTTGATGAGTCGGCGGTTGCTGTCGATGCAGTTTTGTCGAGCGAAACCGACGGTTTGGACGGTTCGTCCGCTATTGACGAAAAGATGTCAATTTCATTTGCAAAATCTCCTTCGACTGCAATCACTTGTGACGAACTTTCTGAATCGTCCGTCGTGAATAAATCGTCGTCAGCTTGTAATTGGAAATCGCCTTCCGTACTAAATTCGGTCGCCGTATCGGGATCCACTTCGTCATCTGTCAGCGAAATAATATCGTCGTCTGGGCTTAACCGCAAAATTGCGTCGCTTCCGCCCGCCTCTTCGCCCAACGAAAAACCGCTGTCTGCCGCCGCATCAAGAAGAGAAATTCCGCTTTCTCCGGCAAGATTGATTCCCGAACCGGAACCAGAGCCGCCAATGACCATATCATCATCATCGAAAATCCGGTTGCCGCTGTCGCTTTTGGTAAGGTCAATTCCCGAACCGGAGCTCCCGTCAAGCAAAGAAATTGCGCTATCTCCCGCTAAATGGATTCCGCTATCCGACTTCGGCTTTTCTTCCGTCAGATCCAAAACATCTGCTGGTCGTTCCGATTCTCCGGCTAACGGAATGATACCGTCATCAAGCATCAAATCATCAGTTTGTTCATCCGACACCAGCGTTAAACCGTCTTCGTCATCGTTGAAATTCGTGTCTGTCATAACAGGTTGCGGTGGATTTTCCTGATTTATATTCAATTCGGCGAAACTGCCGACAAACTCTTCAAAGGTCGAAGAACCTGCCGTCATGATCGGAAGTTCCTGTTCATTTTCCGATGTAAGAAAATCGTCTTTGTTTTCATTGAGTAAATCATTTTCTAAACCAAACGGATTCGCTTTTTTCTCTTTGGCTTTAGAAAAGGCGTAGTTTTCGACGTCTTCGCGGTTAAATTTCCAATTGGAACCATCTCTGAAACCACGTATTTTTCCCTGCTCACGAAGAGAATTGACTTCTCCCGGCGATAATTGTAGAACTTCTGCTGCTCTTTCAAGATTGTAAAATTCGGACATAACAAATTCCTTTGAACGGAAAAGAAAAGGTTTCGATGGGGTTTTACCCGAAAAACGGGTATTTTGACACGAAAAGTTTAATTTTTATTCACAATTCAACGTGATTTTTTTGTTCAATAATCGCTCGTACTTCACTGGGTTTGGGTTTGGTTGCTTCGTATTCGTCAAACTTTAAATCGCCAGCAATATTTCGCACTGACCGCAAATAACATTTTCCGGCATTTTGACCATTTGCCAACAACGAAACCTGATACACAGCCAGCGTTTGGTTCGCTGGATCAAGGACGGTAATCGTTTGCCACTGATTATCTACAATAGCCGAAAACGCCAATAAACGTGACGTATCCAACTGAAACGGTATATTGACTTCACCGTTTGCCATATTGTATGTCGTTTGCCCTTGATTCGGCAAAACAGCATTACTGCTTAAATTCGGCATGTTTGGACGCGGCACAACTTGCCCAAAGACTTCATTTGATTGAACAATCATTGGCGATGGCGGTTGTGAAGCCGATTGTTGTTGAATCGGCATATAATTTAACTCGTTTTGCGGCAAGTTCGAAAATGTCGGCGGCAACTGCGCGGCAGGATTTTGTGCAAATCCGAGTCCCCAAAACTGTGCAACAACTGTCCACATCAACATCCCAAAACCGGAACACCCCATTAAGAGTAACATGGCTTTTAACGTTTCTTTTTTCATACATTTGTCCTTTTCCATGAACACACAGCTCCTTTGACGCATTTTTCGCAACGATTGACACTACATCCGTTGCCGCTTTATTATCATTTTATTAAGACGAAATTTCAATACAAGAAAATTTTGAAAAAATTTTTCAAGTTTTGTTATTTGTTCCTTTACAAAATTAAAATATTGTTAAATTTATTATAAGTTTATCTACACAAATACTTGTATTGTATAATATTTTGTAATAAATCAATATCTTCATGGCAATGAATAACTCATGTTACGCACGCATCGTAAATTGGCAAAACGCGCACCAATATCGGAATTGTGACATAAAGTCCTGTAACTACCCAGTTTTCGTGCGGATTTATTTGGCTTTGGCAACTGAATCGTTACAGTATTGTATAAACCAATCCCTCCCCCCAAAGGTGAAATAAACAGAAAATTTTTATGAATTGAACATTTCCTCTCTCATCTCTCTGACTCTTTTGTTCAATTTGTACATTTTTTATTTTACAAACAAAGAAAAAGATTTTCATGAATCACCGCAATAGAAAAAGTTTTACTTGTTTACTTTTTTCTTCAATGTTTATTGTGTGGGATATTCATCCCAAAAGATTCCTGAAGGTTTTCCGAAAAAATTAGCCCAATTCAGAGCGTCAATTTTACACGAAGGAAAACCAGTAGAAAATGCGTCGGTTTGGTTATATCCTGACGATCTAAACGCCAAATATCATGTGCGAGCAACAACAAATACGAATGGGATTGCGTCGATGGAAACATCAATCAACTCCTATTCCAAAGCGGGTTTGCCGGCCGGTACGTTCAGTTGTTGATGTTTCCAGGGAACGGTAACACATCGCCCAAAAGTTTCTTCCGATTTAACAAAAGAAGAATGGCAAAAGTTAAATTCTGAAGAAGCTGTAGCTCAAAGTAAAAAAATCGCTGTGGAAGTTTCCAAGATGAAACTTATTCCTTCAACATGGGAGAGTTTTACAACGTCTCCATTAAAGATTACGATTCCCCAAAAGGGAGGAAGCGTCACTATTTTATTACTGATTCAAAAACTTTTGCTCAGTAATAAATAGGACACACTAACGATGTGAATTTTCAGGAAAAAGGACAAAAGGGACTTTTGAGACGTGATGAACGATCAACACTGTCTTAAAAGTCGCAATTTCAAGTGGGAGGAGTATAATAAGGTACCAGTCCCCAAGTTTCCTGAGTCCCAATGATCCCTCTTTATCATTTTTTCAGATTTTTCCTACGAAGATGTGGATCATTGATTATTCAACACTTCAACATGATCACCGGACAGGTATTCTGATGAAATGTGCGGTGAAGCTGGGGCTTCGATGGATGGCGGCGTGGTGGTGAATCGGTTGTTGTTCGTTACAGTCGGCGGTGTTGTGAGCGTCGGCGAAGCGGTTAATGCCGGTGAAGTCGGCGTTGTGACGCGCGTTTGCATCGGGATTCGGTCAAGATGTTTTACTAACACGAGTTGGTCAACGCCATCGCCGGTAAAGTCACCGACAACCGGATACGCTTCGGCGTCGTCCATACCTTCGAGATAGAAAATCCGGTCGCTTTCGTCTAATTTGAAATCGCCGTTGGAATCAATAATTACGCGACCATTCGACGGTGTGTAAAGCCCGATACGATCAATTCCTTCGCCGGTAAAATCGCCGACAATCGGGACGTCGCCCGCTTGCGCATTGGTTTTCGCTTCGACGTCGCCCGAATCCCAATGTCCGTTGCCGTTGTAATCAATGTACCATGTTCCATTGCGGTAAACGCCGATTTGCGTTGTGCCTTCGCCGCTAAAATTGCCGGTGACGGCTTTGTCGCTTTCGGCTCCGTAACGAAACACGTGATCAATCACGTCCAATCGCGTACGTCCGCGGGTTGTATGTTTCATCGCACGCGCAGCCGCAGGTGCGTCTTCGGGATTTGGCGGCACGTTTTTCGGACGTAACCCGATCTTTTGGTTGAGATCGGTCGGAAGTCCCGGTTCTTTTGCTAACGCATTTGTATCGCCCGACCATTCGGGACCGAAGACGCCAATGTCCGCTTTTCCGTCGCCGTCCCAATCGCCGACGACCGGTTGATCCGACGCAGAACCCATTCTCGCCCAAAGATCGTTGTCATCCCAAATGCCGTTACCGTTGACGTCAATGTACCAAAACCCATTGCTGTAAATCGCAATTTCCGAAATACCGTCGCCGTTGAAATCTCCCGCAACCGGAATGCCCGAACCGGGACCGAAACGATAAGATTTTCCGGCAACTCGTCCGTCGGAATTGTAAACAATCCATTCCGTGCGCCCCATGTCGGTCGCTTCCCACGCCACATTCATATAAACGCCTTGTGCGCGATAACCGTCAGCCATGTCTTGTTCGGTGAGAAGAGAACGCGGATAACCGGCGTTGATAACGCTCAAGTGCCATGAATAACCGGTCGGAACTCCCGCTCCGCCGATTCCCGGCGATAACATCGCTCCAAAAACCGGCGGCGTATAAATCAACGCTCCGCCAACGCCCGCGCCGCCTAACGGCATGTTCGGAATGCCGGGATAGATCGGCGGAGTCGGCGTGATAGGCGGAATTGTCGGCTCCATAAACTTACTATAAAGTACTTCGCTGAAATTGTTATTTGCCGAATGTTCGCCGTAATTAATATTGATTGAAAAAATCAAATCTTTTGGATCGTTTCCGGCAAGGAGTGTTACTTGTTGCGGGTCAAGTGAACGACCGGGACTTTGCGCGAAACCGCCATTCGTGCCGGGCGTATTGATTCCGTCTTCATAATCTTGCGGCTGAACTTCACGGACTCCATATTGTTCCGGCACAAGCCCATCAAATTCATAGTATCCGTTTGCGTCGGTGATTGCCGTAATTAGCATACCGTCTTCATCAAGCCACGCTGCGCCGGTTCTGTCGCAAAGAACCAAAACAACATTGCTGAGCGGCTTATCGTTTGTTTTTTTTACGCCGTCGCGGACGCTTTCCACGCTCGGTTTGCTGTCCGTGTAATAAATCGTATTCCCGTCTTGGAAAACGTAACCCGAAATTTTGCCCGGCGTTAATTCGCCGAAATTGTACTTGATCCCGTTAGAACCGGAAACGACGTGAATTTCCGTTATCAAATCGTCGTCATCGTGACTGAGACCGCCAAGCGAACCAATGGCGTCGCGACCATCGAAATAATCTTCCGGCTGATGTTCCACGATTTGATATGTCCCGGGTTTGAGACCTTTGAATTCGTAAAAACCGTTCTCGTCAGTTGTTACCGTTGCGACAAAAATATAACTGCCGTTGTCCAGCTTGTAAAGATCGACCGTAACGCCCGCGATTCCTTTTTCGCCGGAATCTTTGACGCCGTTATCGGTTTGGGTACTATCGGTTTGACCGTTGTTTAATGTGACGTCTTCATAAACATAACCGCTGATTTTCGCTTCGCGGAGTTCGCCGAAATTGTAATTGTCCGCATGAATATCCGGCGTTAAAATGATTTCCGTAATCCAATCATTCGTATCGCTCGCTGTTCCGCCGACGTCGCCCACTGTGTTTTTGCCGCTTATGTAACCATCCGGCTGCACTTCGACAACGCGGAATTTTTTGTACGGACAGACGTCGTCAAATTGATAATGACCATTCTCATCGGTCGTTGTTATTTGTCCGGTCGCTTTGTAAACGCCTGCCGCTTCGTTCCAAACCCACAACTGTACTGTTACGTCTTTAATCGGCGGCTCGCCCGCGTCTTTGTTCCCGTCGTTGTTCAGGTCTTCATAAACATAACCGGCAAGCGACGAATATTTGAGTTCGCCAAAATTATAATTTTTTCCCGCATTGCCTGGCGCAACGGCAATTCCTTCGATTCGGTCGCCCGGATTGATTGCCGTTCCGCCCAACGTTCCGGCAGCGTCTTTGCCGTCGCAATAATGCGGTTGTTCTTCGGTAAGCGTGTAAACTTTGTCCGGTTCAAGATTGTCGAATTTATAACGACCATCGCCGTCGGTGGTTGTCCGCGCGACTTCTTCGTCGCCATCCCACAAAATTACAGTTACGCCGCCGATCCCGTTTTCGTCGCTGTCTTTCACGCCGTTGTTGTCGTTGTCTTCATAAACAAAACCTTCGATACTTCCGCCGAGATATTCGAGGAAATCATAATCTGTGCCGTGCGTGTCGGCAACCATAATCGGAATCCCCGCAATAGAATCGGGTAAAACGAGTTCTCCGCCTTCCGAACCGGAAAAATCCGGTCCGTCGTAATATCCCAACGGCTGTTCTTCGGTGACTTTATAAACGCCCGGTTTCAGATTGTTAAATACGTAATAACCATCTTTGTCGGTTTTTGTTGTTGCGATTTTATTTCCGTCTGCATCGTACAAATTTACTGTCACGTTGACAAGGAACAAATCGCCGGAATCCAAACGGTCGTTGTCGTTTTGATCCACCACAACATGACCGCTGATGGACGATGGTTTGAGTTCGCCAAAATTGTAATTTTTCCCGAATTGTCCCACGCCGACATGAATACCGAGAATCCGGTCGGTATCGGGCGACGGTACGTGTCCGCCGAGCGATCCGGCGCGATCTTTACCGTCAAGATAATTCGTCGGCTGCGTTTCAACAACCATGTAAGTATGATCGGGATCAAGTTCTCTAAACTCGTAATAACCGCTTGAATTAGTCGTCGTTGTCCGTCCGGTAGAGACGTATTGCTGTGATGCGTCGTCCAATTGGTACAATTCCAACACAGCGTGTTCGATTCCCGCTTCGTTATTATCTTTGATTCCGTTGTCGTTATTGTCTTCATAAACATAACCGCTCAACGCACCGGGGCTGATTTCGCCGAAATCGTTATGCACGCTGTTTTCGCCGCCGAGCAATTCAATTTCCGCAAGAACGTCCGCTGTGACGGATTGACCGCGAATTTGTCCGTCCACCGTTCCCGGTTGAGAACCGACGCTCCAATAACCTTCCGGCTGTGTTTCAACGATGCGGTATTTTCCGGGAAGAACGTTTTCAAATTGATAAAAACCGTCCGAATCGGTTACGGTGTATTTTCCGGTTCCGACATAAGCGTTACTCACAGAATCCCAAACTTGCAATTCAAGATGAACACCGGAAATACCGCTTTCCGTACTGTCAAAAACGTTATCGCGATCAGCATCTTCAAAAACATTTCCTGAAATCGTAATCGGTTTTGGCGTTTGTACAGCGGAACCAAACGCTCCTGCGGTGAGAACATATTGAGAATTTCCGCCCGGTGAATTATAAGTATCATCCGGCAAATTCAGAGGCGGCGTAAACGGATCGGAAAAATTATCCATATACGTTGTTATCACGGTTTCGTCGTTGTAATAACGATTCGTAAACGTAGCGGAAATAATCGAACCTTCAAATTCTTCACCTTCGGCAATCGCGCTCACGCCATCGGTGTTCAATTCGTCCACGTCGATTTTGAAAATAAATTTTCCGCCTTCATCGAATTGATCAAACGTAACCGTCAGCGTCATTCCATCATCCGAAAGCGAATAATGAACGCCTTCTACGCCTTGCGAATTGACAACAGTGAACGGATAATTTCCTTTTGTTCCAAGACCGCCGCCTGACGGATCGAAGAAGCATTCCCCCTCGTCAAGGCGACCATTTCCGTTTTTGTCGGTTGAAATTGAGATTTGTTTCAACTGCGTTCCGTCAACGCCGCCAACCCACGTGACTTGAAACACGTCGCCGTCGTTGTCGTCGCCAACTCCGTTCACGTCTTCGTAATAAGTTGATCCGAAATGAAGCGGGTTCGCAGAAAGCATTTCACGATTTTCCAGTTGCTCAACACGGCAAATTCGCCGCACTGCCAAGCCGCCGTCTTTTTTACCGACAGAACCGGAAAACGGCAAAAGTTTTAAAAGTCCCGCCGACTCGTGTTTGCCATCCGCCGACCCGATCATCGAATCAACCGTTTCTCCAATTTGCGGACGCTTGTTTCCTGAAAAAAAGCTGAACAATCCCACCGTATAACCTCCGTGTATAAAATTACTTTATGCGTTATTTTATTGATTCGCTTGCTTACGCTTCGTGCTTTGATTGGGCAACAGTAAACGTTCCTCTTGCTCGCCTGCGTCTTGTTTTTTGCGACGATCTGCGTTTCATTGCATCATTGCCCAGTAACGAATAGTCGTGTCGAAACTGCCGGAAATGAGATTATTTAATTGTTCATCGTAATACAGGGTCGAAATAGTTCCGGTATGACCGACAAGATTTGTCATTTCGCGTTTATTTTCGACGTCCCAAAGTCGAATGATATTATCGCTTTCACCGGACGCTAACACATTTGCGCTGCAATACTGCAACGAAAACGTTTTACCGTAACGTTCCGGCAACACGGCGATCATCGTTCCATTTTGCGGATTCCAGATACTGATTCGGCTACCGTTGGTACCGAACGCGATTTGTTTACCGTCGGGACTGAATGCGAGTGCGTTGACACGTCGGCTGTCGCCTTTCATTTCGGTAACGATTTTTCCATTATCGGTTCGCCAAATTCGCACGACGCCGGTACGTCCGCCTGCGGCGAGGAGCGTTGAATCGGGCGAGAATTTGAGTGCGGACATATTATCCGATGGAGCCGCGAAATGAAACAATGATTTTTGCGTAGACGTTTCAAAACAATAAATCAACGGATCAAAGCCACTCACCGCAAATTTTGTTCCGTCGGGACTGAACTCGATATTTTTTGCGCCGCGCACTTTTTCTCGCACTAAAATCGGCATTCCGAGATTTTGCCAATTCCAGATTTTGATTTGACCGTCTTGCCCAATCGTGAGCAACCGGTTGTCAACCGGACTAAACACCGCGCCGCGAACCCAGTCATCGTGTGCATTAAATTCTTTGACCAACTCGCCGGTTTTCGCGTTCCATATTCGGACACAATGATCGTCGCCGGCTGTTACCATCAATTTACCATCGGCAGAAAGTGAAACTTTTGACAAAACCGGACGTTTATCCACATTTTGAGTCGGTAATTCAACAACAACGCTCGCTTGCTTTTTGGGTAAATTCGCCGCTAAAAGAGGATAAATAAATGCACAACAAACTCCCAAAGTGCCTATCGTTTTTATCAAAACAAGCATCAATAATTTCATTTTCATGATTCTCTCTCAATTTTCACCGTCAATAAGTTTGTCGAACCAAATCGCAACACAATTGGTATAAACAACTCATTTTACAAAAAATTGAATTTTCCCACATTTCCATAAAAGCGGTAAATTCCTCTTTTACTAATCGGCTAATAAGGTGGCAGATTGCAAAAAGAATATAAAAATTTAATGTTTTTGCAAAGAAAAGATATTCGTAAACCCTTTCCTATCTTGTTTATTTTTAGGGAAGCGTGTATTTTTATAAATCATTGAGAGTAAATGAGACAAGAGCGATGTTCAATGACAAAGCCGTGCATAAAAATTGCAAAAAGACCAAAAAGGAAATTTTTGTTTCTCAAAACATTGCTGATTATTTCGTTTTGGGTGGAGACAATCATTTGAAAACGCCATAGAAAACTATGGCGTCAGTTGCCCCAGCCCAATAAATCCGCACTGGTTAACTGGTAATTACAGTCAATTTTACCGGAAAATATTTATTATTGCCGCCCTTATTCTCTATATTTTTCGTTTCATTGTTTTTGATAAAAGTTCATGATCTAAAAAATCAGGGCATAAGGGCGGGTTTGAGTTGGCTACTAAGGGAAACTTGATAAATAAGGGCTGCAATAGGAAAATCTTTCGGATAACGAGTCCTTAATCCAACGAAGCCCTAGCATGTAAGTAAGGCAAAAATAGAAGTCCCCCCTTGTTTTTCAGTATTTTACAAGATGAAATGTAGAAATCTCTAAAAAACTTACGTTTCACCTTATCCTCGCCGACGCCAAAACTTGTGCGATGTCCGGCAGGAAACCATAGGCATGAGCCATCAGTATGATAGGATGAAGCGTGCATTTGTTACAGCCCTGTTCCATTTGCATTTTGCAGAGATTACATTCCGACGCTCCAATCATAATCGACGGCGCGCGAAGTGCGGAAAAGAGCGGCATTCCCATTCGCAAACTTCGGCGAAACGTTCTTGCTAATATGCCGAAACTTCCCGCCATACCGCAACAACCGTGTTCTAATCGGCGTACCGTTAATCCGGGAATCAAATGCAAAAGCTGTTCGGCGGGCGTTTGTTCAGAGAGATGCATTTTCGCAAGAACCAGCGACCGGCAAGGCGCATGATAACCGACTGTCGTGTGAATCGGTGAGAAATTCAGTTGCAGTTTTCCGTCTAAGTGCATCTTATGCAAGTACGTCATCACGTCGCAGGTGTTGGCGGCGACTAACAAAGCGTCGGAATCGTTGTACAAATAACCGTATTCGTCCCGAAGACAGATTGCGGACGTCGGTTCCAGCGTGATGATCTGATACCCTTGACGCACAATATCGGCGAGAAGCGAAATATTTTTTCGGGAAATTCTCTCGGCACGATCACGCCGTCCGCAGGAAAAAGAAAACATTCCGGAGGGCTGTTGTCGCCCCGGAACATAAACGTCAATTCCGTTATGTTCCAGCACTTTTACGGCGGCGTCGGCGATGCGAGTTTCAAAATGATTTGCGTAAATATCGACGAACAACGCCACTTTTCGGTCGCGCCGCCGCGACGGTTTAGAAAGGCGTTTGTACCATCCGGCACGCGAAAGATAGCTGATTTTCGCAAGTTTCGGCAATTTTCTCGCTTGTGAAATTCCGAGCAGCTTTTCATAAAGCCATCGCGTCCACCGATTTGTTATCGTCCAGTTCACCGGACAACTGATTAACGCCAGCCATTTTAAGACTTGATCAAGATGCGAAAAGAAATTATCGGAAAGCGGCAAACCGTGCGCAGCAGTGAAAGCGCATTTGGTTTGAAACGCGATTTTCGGAATGTTTACTTCCGTCGGACATTCCAGTCGGCAGATGTGACAATGCACGCAATAATCGGCAACCGCTCGCGATTGCTCCGACGTCAGCACGCCGAGACCGCATTTTCCGTCGAGAATGCCACGCACCAGATTCGCTTTCGCCCGCGGAGCGGATTCTTCGTTCAAATCCCACCGAAACACGGGACACATCCGCGTTTGCGGTTCGCGGCTTCGACATCGTCCGCAACCGTTGCAACGCATCGTTGTTTCAGCGATAGACGAAGAATCCCATTTTAACTGCACTTCAAGCTGACGCTGCAATCTTCCTTCGTTATTATTGAATGTCGGTGAAACATCAGAAACATTTGTTCTATCCTGCGATGTTGTTTCCTGATTTTGCCTGTGTTCCTGATGCAGCATGACGGAACTGCGAAAACGGAACGGCGGCAGATCATTCCGCGCGACGATTTTTCCGGGATGAAACAATCCTTGCGGATCAAAAAGACGTTTAACTTGTTCGTAAATATAATAATACTTCGCAAACTGCGCCGGCAAATACGACGAGCGAATCCATCCGAATGCTTGCTCGGAACTGATTGAACCGTTGACGCGGAAAACCTCATCGTAGTATTCAGAAAGCAGATGGTACATTCGCGATAGAGCATTTTCGTCGGAGAAATCCAGCACCGGTTGCACGCCAATTTGTCCGTGACCGACATGTCCGAAAAACGACGGCGCGAGTTCATACCGTTTGAAAAGATTCTGCACAGCGAGAATGTGCGATGAAAGCTGTTCAATCGGAACAGCCGCGTCTTCGAGCCGCAAAACACTGCTGACGCTGTGCCGCATCCGGTACGCCGCCAAATGCGATCGCGCGGTAAAATCACGATATAAACTTACCTCTTGCGGCTGAAACACGACGCGAGCCGTATAACATAACTGTCGGTCGAACCGCAATTCGTTAATCAAATCCTGCATTCTGTCGCCGACAGAAAGCGGGTCGTCGCCTTCAAATTCCACCGCGAGAACTGCCTCCGAGTCATACGGGATCGCCGACTTCAAACGCGAGTCCCAATCTCGAAGCAGCGTTAAACGCCGTCGGTCGATCAATTCGCAAGCGGCGGGATGATGAACGCGAATCAACGGAACCGCATGCATTGCTTTATCGAGCGAATCGAACATAAGAAAAACCATACCGGACGTATTCGGAGCGACGGACGTTTCAATTTCCGCTTGCGTAATGAGAGCGAGTGTTCCTTCCGAACCGATCAAAAGCGGCGTCAGATCAATTTGACCGTCGAGAAGAACCGCGTTACAAACACGATATCCTTGACGGTACGGCGTTCCTTCGGCTTGAGAACGCTGATCGGCAATCGCTTTGACGGCAGACGGCAGCGCGAGAAAGTTTGCTAATTCCTGTGTGATTTGCCCCGCGAAAGAGGTGTTTTCAGCGATAACCGTACCGCGTTCGAGCGTAACGATTTCACCGTTGGAAAGCACTGCCTGCAATTTTCGCACTGCTTGATACGGAAACCCTTGTGAAAGCCAATGCGAACCCGCGCCATCCACCGCGAGAACGCTTCCGATAGCTGTCGCGGGAGTAAAGCCGGAATCCGCGCCGATTCGGCGTTGCTGCTGAAGTAATTGACGGTTAATACGTTCCAATGTCGCGCCCGGCTGAGTGATAACGGAATTTTCCGTAACTTGCAGAACGCGGCGCATATATTTTGTAAAGTCGAGAATCAAACCGTGTCCGAGACACGCTCCCGTGTGGCCTGTTCCCGCGCCGCGCGGATGAATGGAAACGCCGTTTTCAGAAGCGTAACGAACCGTTGCCGCCACGTCGTTTTTATTTCGCGGAAACACCACGCCGAGCGGCGGACACTCGAATAAACTTGCGTCCGTCGAATACAACCGAATCGCAACATCATCGCAACGTACTTCGCCGTCAATCACTCCGCGAAGATCGTCTTGCAATCGTTCCTGTTGTGCCGTGAGTTGTGTTTTCGGCATTTTGTGTTTCGGTTTTAGATAAGGGGCAAAGCAAAGATCAAATTTGCGAACAAGTATATTATTTAGTAATTATACCCTGTTTGGCAAAATAGACAAGTTTTGAGATTCCTTATTGGATACCCACGAATCAGAAATACCTGCTTATTGCATCTTTGAGGAAGAGGTTGAGTTATAAAATACTGTAACTATTCGGTTGCCCAACCCAAATGAATCCGCACGGCAAGTGGGTAATTACAGTCAATTTTACCGGAAGATATTACTATTGCCGCCCTTATTTATATAACATTCCCTTAGTAGCTCCGAATGACGCCAATATGCGCCCTTATTCCCTTATTTTCGTTCAAGTTTTTTGGGTAACAACCCATCGTCTAAAACATAAGGGCATAAGGGCGAGTTTGGGAACGTCGTTGGCTACTAAGGGAAATTTGATAAATAAGAGCTGTGCTGTAATGGTAAAGTTGTTCGAGTTGCAATGATAAAGTCGTTCGAGTGAATCGACAGTTGCCCAGTACGGATTTATTGGCTTTGGGCAACTGACGCCAGAATTTTCTATTGTGTTTTCAAATATTGTCCTCCAAAAACGAAATAATCAGGACAATTCATCTTTTCTAAAGACATGGTTTTCTTTTTCGTTGCTTTCAGCGTTTACTGCACAACTCGCAAAATCACAACATCGCCGCTTAAACCGCTGTCAACGAGCGGCGTTTGCGGGGTGAGTCGTTGGATGTTGGTTTTTGTGAGGCGTTCAGATTCCGGTAACAAGGAATCGCCGATGATGCGGTTTGCCCAGTGATTGACGACCTCAATTTCGAGCATGTTTTCGCCTTCGCGAATCGCGTCGGTAACGTCAATTTGATACGGTTTCGCCCAAACCGAGCCGAGCGTTTTATCGTTGAGACGGATTGCCGCAATTTCCGCAATGTGCTCGAATTGCAAGACATAACGCAATTTATTAGCATTGGACGATGATTTCTCCTGCGCATCGCCGTTTACAAAATCTTTCGGAATGGTTACGATTTTGCGATACGTTGCCGCACCGCTGTAATACTTGATTCGTTTGTCTTCATGTTGATTCCAGAAAATCAATTGATCGAACGTTATCTTTTCGACTCCGCCTAGTTTCGGGGCAAACGAAACATCCCAACTTCCGTCAATCGAAATTTGTTTTTCGACTTTCGGGACATTCGACGTCTCTGTTCCTTGTTGCGTAACTGAAATCGGTTTCCTAAACACAACAAAAACCGAACCATACGGTGCAAATTCAATCGGAATAATTGTTTGACCGTTTTCCTGCCGGAATGATTTTGCGTCTGTGATTGTTCCCGTCAATGCGTCCCAAAATTCCGGTTGTTTTTGGGTTACGCGAAATGCGATTTCGGTTTTGTCCGTTTTCGCAACAAGATTGGAAACAAAATAAATTTCCGTTCGGTTGGTGTTGTTCAACGCAACTTGCGGTGAAATTTCGGGAGTTGTTGCGGTTTTGATCGGCGGAAGAGTTGATATTTTACCGCCGAAAATATTACCGTCGTGCAACGTCCGATGAATCCATTTGATTCGGTGTTGACCGTCCGGCAGCGAACCGGAAAGGCGTTGAACATCCGGCGGCAATTTGTCGTTGCGCAATACTTCCGCCGCCGTCATACCGGTAATAATTCGTCCTTTTTCGACTTGGCGAATTTTTGGTGCGGAAACGTCTTTGCCCCAAAGTTCATTAACATAAGATTTCACGGTATCATCGTTTCCGTACACACGATCATGCTTAACGCCAAAACTTTCCAAATCCGATGCGCGTTTGGGAGGCGAACCGATTACTGTTGCGCCTTCTTTGACCAACCAAATGATTTTGTGAAACACGTGAATGTCCATTCCCGAAACTTCGGGCAACACCAACACTTTATAATTCATTCCGTCGGGCAAAAAGATTCGTCCGTCGAAAACTTTCATATTCAACACCGCATCTTTAGACGCAACATCGTAAGCATAATCCGGTAACGATTTCGCGGTATTGTTCCATTCGCCTTGCGTGAAATTCGGAACGTTATCGCCGTAATATTGGACAACGTCGGCGGCGTAAAGTCCTTGTTGCAACAGAAATTGCGTTCGGTTGATGTATTTCAAAAAGTCCGCCGAATAATTCCAGCAAGTATGTTGCGGATTAAAATGCGTTCCGGCGAAATATTC
>JAIRYX010000153.1 GCA_031267635.1 Planctomycetaceae bacterium | reverse complement strand
TTAATAAAAATAAAAAACTTAAATATAACATTTATCGTAACAATATGTGCAAGCGAAAACGACACACCAAATGACAAAAAAAACGCACGCAAGCGCGCCGTTTTCGCTTGCACATGACCATTTATACAATACTGTAACGATTCAGTTGCCCCGTGCGGATTTATTGGCTGTGAGCGATTGGTATAGTTACGATTTTTCAATGAAATACTCATGTTACGCATAGCAGTGAACATTCAGGACACACCCGCGTCCGGATTTTTCTCTCGGACGCCGACTCGCGGGTCTCCGACGTTCCATCGGAGACGGCAATTCTTGGCTTTTGGGGTTCATTTTCTCGAAATTCTTTATTGATAAGGGTTTAGGGAACGTCCCAAAGTCAGTTTCTGGCGCCGACAACCGAGTTGCTGGCACCGACATTTCGGTTTATGACGCCAAATTTTACGTTCACGGCGTCAAATTTCCGGTTTCCGGCGCTCGCTCGAAGGAATACAAGGGACTCTTGGGACTTTGAGGGGTCGTTTTTTGATTTTTGAGCATTTTTGAGCATCGGCGTAACGTGAGGTAATAGAATCAGACGAAACAGTAAAATCAATTACGGAAGAAAATTTTTTGTTAAAATTTGACGCCGCCAATGTTGATCTTGGCGAAACGGAAACGCATTTTGAACATTGTCTAGCAGTCGAAATTTCAAACATGAGTAGCTCTCCCAAAACTCTACTCTTATCTCAAACACTTCTCCTGCTGACTCGCGGCGACGCTGATTGCACCTTTGTTTCCTTCTCTTTTCATATGAGGGAATTTTGGTAAAATACCATCCAAAGTGTTTTTTTGATGAGATGACAGGATTAACAAGTTTGAATGAGACGCAAAATCATTGTCAAACTTGTCAAATTTGTTAGTCTTGTCTAAAATATCTTTCGATTTAACACAGAATAGATTCAAAAATCATGGCACGTTATAATCCCGCCGTTATTGAGCAGAAATGGCAGAAATACTGGGAAGAACACAAAACATTTGCCGCACCGAAACTTCCGGCAGACAGAAGCAAAAAGCTTTATGCGCTGGATATGTTTCCGTATCCGAGCGCGGCAGGATTGCATGTCGGGCATCCCGAAGGTTATACCGCGACCGACGTCGTGTGCCGATTCGAGCGGATGAATGGAACCGCCGTCATGCACCCGATGGGTTGGGACGCTTTCGGGCTTCCGGCGGAACAGCAGGCGAAAAAAACCGGCATTCATCCGCGAATCATCACGCAGGAAAATATCAATAATTTCCGCCGTCAGCTTAAAATGCTCGGTTTCAGTTACGATTGGGACAGAGAATTATCAACAACCGACGTGACTTATTTCCGATGGACGCAGCATATCTTTCTTATCATGTTTGACACTTGGTTTGATGTCGAACAACAAAAAGGGCGTCCGATTTCTGAATTGCCAATTCCTGACGACGTACAGACGAAAGGCGCATTAGCGGTTGAAAAATACCGCGACGAACACCGTTTGGCATATCAAATTGAAGCGCCGGTCAACTGGTGTCCCGCACTTGGAACTGTTTTGGCAAACGAAGAAGTCATCGGCGGCGTAAGCGAGCGCGGCGGTTATCCGGTGTTGCGGACGCCGATGCGTCAATGGATGTTCCGCATTACGGCGTATGGCGACCGGCTTGAAAAAGACCTTGATTTAGTCGATTGGTCGGAAAGTATCAAGCTACTTCAACGAAACTGGATCGGACGAAGCGTCGGCGCTGAGGTCGATTTCTTTCTTGAATGCGGAATACAGAGTGCAAAGAGCGAGGTAAAAGAAACAAATCAAAACTCCAAACACCGGACTCCAATCTTTGAAGAATGGAAAAACGCTCGCGAAAAAAGCGGGCTTCCGCGTAAACCGGACGAAAACGTGTTGCGGATTTACACGACGCGACCGGATACATTGTTCGGAGCAACGTATATGGTGATTGCGCCGGAACATCCTTACGTTGAAAAATTAACCGCGCCCGAACAAGCGGCGGCGGTTAAAGCGTATTGCCAACAAGCGGCAACGAAAAGCGATCTCGACCGGACGGATTTGGCAAAAAACAAAACCGGCGTGTTCACCGGTTCGTATGCCATCAATCCGGTCAACGGCGAGAAAACGCCGGTTTGGATTGCCGATTACGTTCTCGTTAGTTACGGTACCGGAGCGATCATGGCGGTTCCGGGACACGATATCCGCGACTTTGAATTTGCGAAACAATTTAACATTCCGATCATTCCGGTTGTCGCGCCGACAAAAGAATCCGGCGCGAACGAAGCGGACGTGTTGTCGTCGAAAATCGTCTATACCGAACACGGCACGGCAATCAACAGCGAACAATATAACGGTCTGACAACTGCGCAGTTCAAAGAAAAAATCACCGTCGACCTTGCCGCCGCAGGTTTGGGACGCAAGGCGGTCAACTATAAATTGCGGGATTGGCTTTTCAGTCGACAACATTTTTGGGGTGAACCGTTTCCGATTTTGCACGAACTCGACAGCGACGGCAAATCAAACGGACGAATCCGCGCATTGAAACCGGAGGATTTGCCGGTTGATTTACCGCGTGAAATCCAGTTTGACGCAAAACACAATTCGCCCGAACCGCCGCTTGAAAAAGCTCCTCACGATTGGCTTTATGTAACGCTTGACGGCAAGCAATACAAACGCGAAACGAACACGATGCCGCAATGGGCGGGGTCGTGTTGGTATTATTTGCGGTTTCTCGACAATAAAAACGATAAAACGTTTGTCGATCCCGAAATTGAAAAAGCGTGGACGCCGGTTGATTTATATGTCGGCGGCGCGGAACACGCGGTTTTGCATTTGCTTTATGCGCGGTTTTGGCACAAAGTGTTGTTTGATCGTGGTTATCTCAGTCAGCCGGAGCCGTTTCATAAGTTGGTCAATCAAGGAATGATTCTCGGCGAAATGGAAATAACAGGTTTCCAAACAGCCGACGGACAATGGATTAGCACAAAAGAGATTGAATCGGAAGGAAACGAATTTTTCCGCAAGCAAACGAAAGAGCGGCTTACGACCGTCAAATTGGATCTAACGCAAGTCGAAAAACGCGGCGAAACGTTTGTGTTGAAAGATCTGCCGGAAGTCATCGTGGAGAGCCGTTCATATAAAATGTCGAAAAGTCGCGGTAACGTGATTAACCCAGATGATGTTGTTGCGGGATACGGCGCAGATTCGTTACGACTTTATGAAATGTTTATGGGACCGCTTGAAGCGGTGAAACCTTGGTCGATGGACGGAGTCAGCGGCGTGCGCGGATTTCTTGACCGCGTATGGCGAATGATTGTCGCGAGCGGAATCGACGACGAAGTGAAACTCAACGAATCCGTGCGGGATGTTACGCCGACCGAAGAGCAAAACCGCGAGCTGCATAAAACAATCAAAGGCGTAACGAACGATATTCGTAATATGTTGTTTAATACGGCGATTGCGAAAATGATGGAATTTACGAATTTTTTCACGAAACAAGACGTGCGACCAAAATCGGCGATGCAGAAATTTGTGTTACTGCTCGCGCCGTTTGCGCCGCATATTGCCGAAGAACTTTGGGAACTGCTCGGCGGCAATACGACATTAACGTATGAACCATGGCCTCAATTTGACGAATCACTGATGAAGAAAACATCGGTGATTATGCCGATTCAAATCAACGGCAAAATGCGAGGTAAGGTAGAAATGCCCGCCGATCTCGACGTAGCACAAATAGAAACGCTCGCTAAATCCGACACAAAAATCGCCGAACTCCTTGCCGGTAAACAAATTGTCAAAGCGGTTGTTGTTCCAAATCGGATGGTTAATTTTGTGGTGAAATGAGTGAAATCAAATCAAAATACAAGATCGCGGTTGTCGGACGGTCCATCTGGTGTTGAAGTCATCGGCTTTTTTTTCTGACGCTCACTCGAAAAGGGACACGAGCTATACTTTTCACGGCTAGAAATTGCACTTTTATTTTTTCAATAAACTCTATGAACAATAGGTGTGTATGAATCTATTTTTATCAATAACGCGCAAAAATCTTATCGCGTAATATTTTTATTTATTTTTTGAAAATATTTCCGTCCTCCCCTATTGTCCAGCCAAAATAATTTGTTATATTAACTGACATACTTAATTTTGTACATATCAAGTGTGAGCGAAATTGATTATGAAAACAATAAATCACGGCAAACGGCAGAATTTTACTTATCGCGTTGGTGAGAAACTTAACGGATTGTTGACGTTATTTCTAATCGTCGTTGTTTTATCTTTGTTGGCGTTTTGCTCGGCGGAAGAAAATGTTCCAACTGCAACACAAAATTCCGCATCTCATTTACCAATTCCTGATCTTAA
>JAIRYX010000065.1 GCA_031267635.1 Planctomycetaceae bacterium | reverse complement strand
ACGCGGTAAAGTTTCCGTTCCGAGCGGGAAAATCTAAATCTTCTCCAAGGAGATAATATTTCAGAGCTTCAGAATTTCTGACATAACTTCTTAATTTCCAAGGACTAACGTGGAATTTTCACGAACATTCGCGAGCGACTCGCTACTCTTTATGGGCGATTCCGACACCCGTCGGAAAGATTCCGCCACCCGTCGGAAAGATTCCGCCGCCCGTCGGAGAGATTCCGCCGCCCGTCGGAGAGATTCCGCCGCCCGTCGGAGAGATTCCGCCGCCCGTCGGACAGTGTGCAAGATTTTGGATCGGAATGCGAAATCTCGCCGCCAACATGAGACGGGCAATATGTCTGCTCAAGTGATATTCAAGGGGATATTGCGCAAAATTCCAAATAATTCCGCATCAAATCAATGCTGAATGCAATATCTTAAACGAATTTCTCGACAATTAAAACGAAAATCCCCCCCAAAAAATAAAATTCGTAAATTAATACGGTTTTTAGAACCTCTCTATAGAGAAAGGTACGCAAAAACGCCTGCACAAGCAGTATTAGGGCTTGGGCGACTGAATAGTTACGAGTCACTAACCATAAAGTCAATTCCTTTGCGATTTGACAATCTTCTGTTATGATCTAAACTTAAAAAATATAGATTAATTGGATTGTTCTGCATAGTTATTGCAATGAGGAACTTCATGGAAACGAAAAAACAGCACGACGAAGCCGTCGAACATTCGAGTTATATGAAACGGTTGATGCAAGGAACGTTTTTACATAGTCTCAACTTTTTCATTATTATTTTTTTCGGTTTGGTTATTTCGCGGTTGATGGTGCATTCCTTCGGCGAGCGTTATAACGGTATTTGGCAGTTTGCGGCAGCATTTGTCGGGTGGTATGGTTTATTCGACATCGGGTTAAATCAAAGCGTTTCATGGTTTATTACAAAATCTTTTTCAAAAAAAGATTACGTGGATTGTAATATCTACGCCAACACCGGTCTTGTCATTTTTTTATTGATCGGAGCAATCATCTGTGTTATTTCTTTATGTGTCGGGTTGGGAACGTTATGGCTTTATCCTAAAATGGAAAACGTCAAAATGGAAGACGTTCATCTGTTGAGCGTCGTTTTGATTCTTACCGGTATGACATTTGCTCTTGACTTTCCGATTCGCGGATTATACGGCATTTCTATTGGAGCGATGCGCCATGATCTTGCGGCATGGGGAAATATCGTTTTCCGGACGGCAGGAGCGTTGATGACCTACATGATATTGATTATGGGCGGACGGCTTATCGCGCTTTGTGTGGGCAATATGGTCATCGCGTTTTTGCAAATCGGTATTTACTATATTATGGCAAAACGCTCTTTTCCGCAATTACGTTTTTCATCGCAAAATATTCACCGGTCTCACATCGGCTCATTATTTAATTACAGCGTTTTCGGCTTTATCGCGGCAATCGGCGACCTTTTTATTTTCCGCTTGGATATTATGATTATTCCCTTCCTCATTTCCTTTGAGTATAATACGCCTTATGGAACAGCGGCTTCGTTTTCAGAACATCTTCGTAATTTGATGATGACTCTTTCCAACTGGATGGTAACTTGGTTGACGTTTCTTTACGCCAAAGGACTTTATGATGAACTCGTCAAAACAATATTTTTCGGATACAAAATTTGCACTTATGTTACTGGATTTATCGCATTCGGATTATTCGTTTGGTGCGAACCGTTTTTGAAATGCTGGATGCTCACAGATAAAGCGATAGAATTAGGAAAAATTCAAATCGAATACTGGCACGACACCATACCGTGTCTGGTAATTTTGACTGTTGCCGCATGTATCCGAACCGTGCAAGAACCAAATATCCGCTATATGTATGCGACAGCAAATCATCGCTATTATGCATTCAGTAATGTGGCTGAAGGGTTGCTCAATCTTGGATTCAGCGTTTTTTTGGCAAGGTTTTGCGGAATGGGAATGATTGGTATTGCGTGGGGAACATTAATTGCCGCCGCAATGATGCGGGGATTATTCATTCCGTTCATTGTTTTTCGGTTGTTAAAGCAAAATTTACTATTGTTTTACGGTAATATGTTATGGCTATTGGTAAAAGCGTCTCTTGCGTTGCTTTTGCCGTTGTTGATTACAATAAAATTTGTTGCTCCCACTTATCCGTCGCTACTCTTAACGGGTTGTTTGAGTGCTCTGTGCTATTTTCCAGTGATTTATCTTATCGGTTTTTCTTCCGATGAACGCAAACAAATCGTCGCTCAACTCCTGAAACGGAAAACAAAACCAGCCACACCGTAAACAAAACCGCTGTATCTTTATCTCCGAGAAAATTTGCTGCTTCTTTCGCATTGGGGAGAGGTTGGTTTGAAGTTGCGATGAGTAGTACAAATTTCTTCAATTTCTCTTGGTATGAAAAATGTCAAGTGAAATTGCGTGACTTCGTACTAGTCAATAGATGGGCTGTCCCTCGTTCTCGTCTTTACAAGTCTTGTTCAAAAGTTCTGCCCAAACAATACTCTGTACAACGAACTCATGAACATTATTAAATAACTGCCAACAACACTCTTTCTCTTTATTTTTTCTTTTATACTCTTGAGAGTTTCTAAAAACCGTATTAATTTACGAATTTTATTTTTTGGGGGTTATTTTTGTTTTAATTTTCGAGCAATTGGTTTAGAATTTTTTATTCAGCATTGATTTTATGCTGAATTATTTGGAATTTTGCGCAGTATCCCCTTGAATATCACTTGAGCAGACACATTGCCCGTCTCATGTTGGCGGCGAGATTTCGCATTCCGATCCAAAATCTTGCACGTTGTCCGTCTATCGTTCGTAATGTCTCATCGCCCATCCGCTTCTTTTGTTCGCCGAAAACATGCTCAACACGGCAACGTACTATTGACTTGACACGGTTACAAAAACGTTGGAATGGAGTCAAGGGGTGATTACGAACTCCCTTTTCACTAATTTGCGGCGAAAATCCACGCTCTCTCAAATCGTCTTGTATGGGATTCTGGTCGTTGCCCAAACACGCCGAATCCGCAAAAAACTCTTGACCGTCATAAAGAGGTTCCGGATGCATCAAGTCAAGGCAAGGAATACTGTCATGAACCGAAGCCGATGTTACATCATATACTTTGAACGGTAACAAAAGGGTCTTTTGTAGGAACGCGGGCGTCCCGCCCGCAATAACAAAATAATGTTCCGTAGTTTCATGCAGGCGAGACGCCTGCGATCCTAAAATCAAAAGTATTAACACAAGTTTTGGCAATATATATCGATTGCGTAGTATAGTCGGGGAAATTATTGTTTAGATATTTTGGTATTGCATTTTTTTTGTTCATTTTTTATTATTTCCGGTA
>JAIRYX010000518.1 GCA_031267635.1 Planctomycetaceae bacterium | reverse complement strand
AGCAAAAAAAACAGAAACGAAAATCACTTCCAGATACACTCCTTTGGTTAAAAATGCGAAACAATAAACAATGCAAAAAATTGCCAATGTCGTTTTGAAACACAATCGCCAGTAATATTGTTTGATTTCTGACGCAACAGACAACGAACGCAAAAAGATCGCCTCATCGGTTCGATAAACTTCAATATGAAACGGTTGTTTAGAATAAGGAAAAAGTTTCACGACTTACCTTTTCTGTTTTTTGAAAGTACAGTTGTTGACAAATATTATAACGACCGAATTTGTTGATAGTACGATAAATCTTACTCAAATTTTTCTTAAATGGCAACCTCCGAAACAACTTTCGAGCCAACACCAATCCTTGATTTGATGGGAGTTTGCATGTATGCGATGCTACTCAAAACAGGGAGGTTGTCTAAATTGCCGAAAAATCATTGAAGGAGCAACCAATTCCTCGTCCGAAAGATCGAACATATACTTGAGAAACAGAAGTGAAACCATGCGATGCGCCGTGTCGGCAATGCCGGTGCGCCGTGGTCGGGATGATACTGGGAATCGTATTGGCGATCGAACATGTTCCAATCAATAAGCTGTGCGAGTTTGACGATTTCGTGTGTTTCGTCAATAAAGTCAACGAGATGGCGGCGGAATATTTCGGACTGACCAGACTTTTGAGAATCGGGACGTGAATGCATTTTGAGTATATTTTGACCAATATTGCAAGGTTTTTAATAAAAAACACGGATAAACAGCAAATAACGTTGCAAATTATAACACACATTTGGAGAAGGGTAAGACGTTACTATAGTATTAAAACCTTTTTTCAGAGATGACTATATAAAGATATCAAGTACCAAAGAGATTGAGGGACATAATGAACGAGGAACGCTGTCTTAAAAACTGAAAACTCAAGAACTAATGAATATAAAAATAGTTTTTTAAGACTGTCCTGTAAGAAGATCCCTACTGATTATGAACCGAAGTGACCGGAAGAATTTCGCTGTTTGGGGAAGGCGACGTTTCATGTCCTTCTGTAAGTAGGACGGCGTTGGATGAAGTTTCGGACGGCGCGGATTTTTCCGGCTGTGTTTTATTGATAGGCAACGGAGCAAGCGCCTGTAACTGTTCTTTTTGGCGTTGACGCTGTGCTATAAGATAACGGTTGCCGATTTCGATAGTTAGACGAATAAAATCGCCGACGTCTTTGCCGATAATCCGAGTCAATACAAAAGAATCGGCGAAAACAATCAACATATCTTGTCGGAATTGCCAACAATCCAATTCTTCATACGAAGCAAATGTGTGCGCCGGAAGATTATTTTCTCCCCAAAGAAATACTGCGGTAATTTCCGACGCGGAATCGTATTGCGTAATGATTTCTCCTTTTTCAAACTGAAAGTCAAAACAATGTTCGGGCAATGGGGCGTTGACAACAAGCCGTGTCGGAATCTCCTTATAGACCGTGTGCGGCGTACTTTTTTGCGTTACCGGCTCGGAAAATTGCCGACACACAAAACCGGATGGAAAAAAAGATTGGTTGTCGTTGGTACGCACAAATTCGACTATTTCCATTTCAACTGTTGTTCGAGGCGTTTGTTCTTGACATTTTTTCGATGATTCCGCATCAACGATTTCGCCGTCCAATTCTAACCCGTTAATAATAACTTTTTGAACGAGAAATCCCTTATCAGCATTTACAAAAATCCTCATTGTTCCGCCATTCCAAGGAAGCTCTTTCGGACATTGTACACGAATTTGCCACAACGTATCGCCATGATCTTGACTGGAATCTTCCAACGCGGAAAACCAATGCGTGAGAATCCATTCGAGTGTTTTGGTCGTGTCCATATCAATCTCGCCGCAAGGATATCGAAGTAAATATGGAGAAAGATTCACGCGACTTTGCCAAAGTGGATGAATTGCGGGCGAAATCGTTCCGCAAAACAACGTATCTCCGTTTTCGGAAGACGTTACCTGATGCTCACGAAGCGAATCAGGAGCAAGTAAACTGTCGGAAAGTAACGATTCAGAGGAATCGCCAAAAGAGTAAATCCGTGTGAGACGCTCTTTTTCCGGCGCTGCGATCCAACGGTTGTAAAGCGATGTTGTTAAAAATTCCGCCCCATCCGCATGGCTTTCGTTGATAAGGGCAAAATCCATTTCAACCGCCGTAATCGCATTCCATGATTTTGTGTTTGCATCGGCAATTTCATTCAAAGTTGGTTTTTCTTCCACACAAACACAACAACAAACGCCGCATTCCACAAAAACCACAAAACACAATAGCGTTCCAAGAAAATAATTTTGAAATTTTATCATAAGAATCCATTCTTTTCAAAGAATCGGATAGAAGAAAAAATTGTTGAATTATTGAGAATAGATAATTGAAAGTGTTTCGCGTTTGCTTATGAGTCTAGCAAAATCGCTTTACATTTGAAATTGCCCTATAATGATGACCAAACAATCAACAAATTTTTATTCTATTTAAATCATTATTATACTATTATACATTTTTTTTCTTCGCATTTCAAGACGTTTTTTTAGAACTTGCAGAATGTGTTCCTAATTTTACGTTTTTTTGACGGAAAATGCGGATAGAAACTTATTGACGTATCATTCCGCCATGTTAAAATGAATCGGTTGTTTTTGTTTTACAGTACATATATAGAGAAAGTAATAATTATGGTGTATGACGTAACATTGATTCTTGGAGACGGAACAGGACCGGAACTTGCGGCGGCGGCGCGGCAGTGTATTGACGCAACCGGTGTGAAAATCAATTGGGATTTGCAAGAAGCCGGAGTTGATGTGATGGCGAAAACCGGAAATCCGCTTCCTGCATCAGTTCTCGAAAGCGTGCGGCGGACTCGTTGCGCATTGAAAGCTCCGATTACAACGCCGGTCGGAACGGGTTTTCGCAGTATCAATGTCCATTTGCGGCAGGAGCTTGGTTTGTTTGCGTGCGTTCGCCCTTGTAAATACTATCCGGGCGTGCGAACTTTGTACGATAAAAATCCTGTGGACATTGTGATTGTTCGTGAAAATACCGAAGATTTGTATGCGGGAATCGAATTTGAACGCGGCGACGCCAAAACCGCCGAGCTAATCGCTGAAATCAATCGGCTTGCCTCCGGTCGTAAAATATTGACTTCGCCGGAAGAAACCGGAATCACGATCAAACCGATCAGCGTGTCCGGCTCGCGTCAGATTGTTAAATGCGCATTTGATTACGCCCGCGAAAACAACCGCAAAAAAGTAACCGCCGTACATAAAGCGAACATTATGAAGTTTAGCGACGGACTTTATCTTGAGATTGCGAGGGAAGTGGCGACAGAATATCCCGACATAGAGTTTGAAGACCGCATCGTAGATAATATGTGCATGCAGCTTGTGCAGAAACCAGAATGGTACGATGTTGTGGTATTGCCGAATCTTTACGGCGATATTTTAAGCGATTTAGCGGCAGGACTTGTTGGCGGATTAGGCGTTGCTCCCGGCGCGAATCTCGGACCGAGCGGTGCGGTGTTTGAAGCGACGCACGGCAGCGCACCGAAATATAAAGGACTTAATAAAGTCAATCCGACCGCCGTTAT
Organism: Planctomycetaceae bacterium; assembly: GCA_031267635.1. Lineage (GTDB taxonomy): Bacteria > Planctomycetota > Planctomycetia > Pirellulales > Thermoguttaceae > WRMR01. Next base: position 14,390 of record JAIRYX010000518.1, on the reverse strand, counting down.
CCTTTCAGGAATGTTGATGCTTCGATATCTCGGCGAGAAAGACGCAGCGCAACGTTTAGAAAACGCCGTCGCCGCCGTCATTGCTGAAGGAAAATCCGTCACCTACGACATGAAAACCGACCGCAACGATCCAACCGCCGTCGGCACACGCGAAATGGCGGACGCAATTTGCCAAAAGTTGGTATAAACGGATTCATGAAAGACTGTGTGAAAGCATGCTACCCTTTCGGGTAATGTCGGCTTGACGTTCGAGCAACGTAATCAAGTTGTCGATATTCCTGAAGTCGTAACCCACCCTAACGGTAAGTTTGATCTTACACAAGTTCTAAAAAACGTTCCTCTTTTTTAATACGCTGTTTTCATAGATAACGTATTTGACGATATTGTATTTTTGGAAACACCGTTTTTTAGCAATTCTCTTGTGCAAGTTTTTACTATGTAGGAGTAAAAAATCAACGAACAACGACTCATTTTTTGAAAACTTGTAACTATTCAGTTATCTCGTGCGGATTTATACTCATCACACTTTAAAATTTGTCTCTCACAAAGACGCCAAGAACACCGAGTGATTCTAAAAAATAAATTCTTTGTTGCTCCGTTGCTTTGTGAGAAAACATAAATTGAACGTAGTGTTAGTATATTTGGCTGGGCTGTGGCGTGAAGTTTTTTCCAGAAAAGGATTGGTGCGTCGGTACGGTGACGATCCTGTGATTTGTTGGAAAAAACAATCGATAAAAGTTAATGGCTGGAAACAGTATTGAAGCGGCTTTCTTCGTAAGACAGAGGGACATTATGCTTGTTCGGATCAAGACATTTTCGTTGTTAGGGATTGATGCGGTGCCGGTGGATGTTGAAGTCGATGTATCGCCGTCCGCACAGCAGAAAACGATTCTGGTCGGGCTTCCGGAAGCGGCGGTTCGGGAAAGTACGCATCGTGTTTCGCGGGCGATTATCAATTCCGGTTACGTCGAAACGACAATGAATATGATCATCAATCTTGCGCCGGCGGATTTGCCGAAACATGCTGCGTCGTTTGATTTGCCGATTTCAATCGGCGAGTTGTGCGCGACACGGCAACTGAAATCCGCTTTACTTGATGATTACGCGATGATTGGCGAACTTGCGCTCGACGGTTCAATGCGTCCGGTAAAAGGCGTTTTGCCGATAGCTCTTGCCGCCGCGAGACTCGGATTTCGCGGATTGCTCGTGCCGCAGGAAAACGCGAAGGAAGCGGCGGTCGTGGATGATATCGACATTATTCCGGTCACATGTTTATCGCAAGCTGCGGGGTTTCTCAATGAAACGTTGCCGATTGAATCGCATCCGTCTATCGGGTTGCAGCTTTTTGAGGAACATTCGGTTTACGAATCGGATTACGCCGACGTGCGCGGTCAGGAAACGGCGAAACGCGCGATTACCGTTGCGGCGGCGGGTGGCCATAACGTGCTGATGATTGGTCCGCCCGGTACAGGAAAAACGATGCTCGCAAAACGTTTTTCCAGCGTTTTACCGAAAATGGAGCTTGCCGAAGCGTTGGAAACAACCCGCGTTTTCAGCGTGTTGGGGTACACGAAAGATACGCCGCTTATTGCGACCCGTCCGTTTCGTGAACCGCATCACACAATCAGCGAAGCGGGACTTGTTGGCGGAAGTTCGCCACCGTTGCCCGGAGAAATCAGCTTGGCACACAACGGCGTTTTATTTCTCGACGAATTGCCGGAGTTCAATCGTCGAACATTAGAAGTGCTGCGTCAGCCGCTTGAAGACGGAACGGTTACGATTTCGCGCGCGACGCGGACAAGTACGTTTCCGGCGAATTTTATTCTGATTGCCGCGCTCAATCCGTGTCCGTGCGGTTATCGCAACGATCCGCGACGCGAATGTCACTGTAATCCGATACAGATTCAGCGTTACATGTCGAAGATCAGCGGCCCTTTGTTGGACAGAATCGACATTCATATTGAAGTGCCGCCTGTCGATTACAACGAGTTGTCTCAAGCGGCGGCAGCCGGAACGAGCAGTGCGCAAATACACGAACAAGTGTTGACGGCGCGTACGATTCAGTCGCAGCGTTTTGTTCAATCGAAGGTACGATACAACGCCGACATGGGACATCGGCAAATTCAGCAACATTGCCGTATCGACCGCGAAGGACATCAGATTCTCAAAAATGCGATGAACGATTACGGACTTTCCGCGCGGGCGCACGACAAAATTTTGCGAATTGCCAGAACCATCGCCGATTTGGAAAGCTCGGAAAACATTCAAACGCATCACCTATTTGAAGCCATCGGCTACAGAACGCTCGACCGCAAACTTTGGACAGCATGAAAACGCAGAATGCAAAAAGTAGAGGGTGGAATTAATATTCTGAAAGTAGCTGAGGATTTCGTTCTTTGGGGGAAGAATGGATTTATAAAATACTGTATTCAGTCGCTTAACCCCAATAAATGCGTACTGTGCAACTGAATAATTACTGTTTTACCGGACAATATTATTATTATCGCTCTTCCTTTTTGTCTCTCTTTTAACACAAGGGAACTTCTAAAAACCTTTTCCTAATATCAGCAAGTCCTTATTCTTCAATGGTAGAATTTGTTGAAAGTGGAGTTTTTAGACGTTCCCACAAAGCGAATAATCCATTGATGGTTTTACGGAATCGTCAACGTCTGTCAAGAATTGCTCTTAACACAAACAATCATGCGCCGTGCGTGCGATAAGGTCGTTTTGCAAATCCGGCGATAAATCGACAAAGTATGCGCTGTAACCGGCGATTCGGACGATCAAACCGCGATACTTTTCCGGGTCTTTTTGGGCGGCAAGGAGCGTTTCGCGGTTGATCACATTAAACTGAACATGCCATAATTTCAGATCGCAAAATGTGCGGATGAACGAGATTAGTTTTTGCGTTCCCGAATCGCCCTCAAGCGATTTCGGCGTGAATTTGATGTTAAGCATTCGTGCCGCGCGGTCTCGATAGCCGCAATTTTTGCTGACATAATTGGAAAGTAAAACAGCCGTCGGACCATTAACGTCCGCACCATGAGACGCGGACGTTCCATCGGAAAGCGGCGTCCACGCCAATCGTCCGTTTGGCGTTGCCGAGACAACCTTGCCAAACGGAACATGCGATGTGAACGGCACGTAACGTACATCGTTATGAATACCGATTTCTGCCGAATACTTTTTGCCGTATTCCACCGAAAGACGGTCAATATCGCGTGCAACCACATCGGCGTAAGAATCGTTGTTTCCGTAACTCGGCGCGGATCGCAAAATCGCACGCACGTCTTCTTTTCCTTCAAAGTTGACGGCAATTGCGCTTAGGACTTCCCGCATCGTCAGCTTTTTTTCCTCGAACACCGTCTTTTTGATTGCGGCAAGCGAATCCACAACCGTACCGTAGCCGATATATTCAAAGTAACCGAGATTGATCCCTTCGGGAATTTGCGGCGTATGAAGATCTAGACAGTATTTCATACAAAGATCGTGCATTGCCGACCCCATCGGCTGCGCGAAATGTTCCGTCCGTAATTTGATAATCAAATATTGTTGCAGAAACGCCGTGCGAAGAAACAACAAATGCTGAGCTTTATACGCTTCCCAAAGCTGTTCCCACGTTTCAAATTTCGCCGCGTCGCCGGTAGGAACGCCAAGTTCTTGCGCGGGATATTTCCGCATTCGACCATTGTTAAGAGCCATTTCAAGAGCTGCCGCAAAATTGATATACGCTCCGCCGCTGGTGTAAGTGTCGCGGTTAGGCATCCTCGCTTCCGTGCAGCCGGAAACGGCATAATCCAACGCTTCTTCAAACGCCGCTCCTTTGGAAACATAAAGCGGCACCACTTCCTCATCGTTAATCAGTTTCGGAAAACCGGAACCTTCTTTAATCGTCTCCGCGACTTCCCACAAAAAACGTTCCGGACTGCGTGAATGAATCCGTGCCGCGAGATCGGGATAGTGCATCGGAAATTCCCGTTTCGATTGAAGAAAAAGATAAGTCAAATCGTTCGTTGCATCGTAACCTTCGGGCGTTTGTCCGCCGATTGTTACCGCTTCCCAATGCGCGTAACCTTCGTTGAACGCGCCGCCGGTCGGCGAAATATACAAATCAATAAACTGCGCCATGCCGACCCACATACATTCCAACAATTCGAGCGTTTGTTCGTCGGTCAAGCGTCCTTCTTCCTTATCTTTTTTGTAGAACGGATAAAAATATTGATCCATACGTCCATTAGAAATAATCGTGCCGGTTTTTTGCTCAATCCGTGAAAACATCTGAACAAACCACTGCGATTGTACGGCTTCATAAAAATTCCGCGCCGGTTCGGCGGGAACATGTTCGCAATGAGACGCAATGGTCAAAAGTTCACGGCGGCGTTCCGAATCCTTTTCTTCCGCCGCAAGACGCCGTGCTTGTTCCGCGTGACGTTTTGCCCAAAGAATAATCGCGTCGGAAACAATGACAACCGCTTCCAGAAACGGTTTCTTCTCGCAGTTGTCTTTCGGACTGTTGACATCGAGCGCGGCAAGTTTTTCCAACGCTTCGGCTTTAATTCCACGGAATCCGCGTTTCAAAATTTTTTCGTAATCATGAACCCATTGAATCGACGAGCGAAACGACGAAGTTTCATTGACAATAAATCGCGATTTCAAACCTTCCGCATCGTCGTAAGTCAATTGATGAACCTCCGGCGGCAGCGCGGCGTTCAACGCTTCGTGATACGTCCTTCCTTTCCAATACGTCGCAATTTCTTCCGCAACGACTTTCGCGTCTTCTTCAGAAATCGTAAACGGCGACTCGGTGCGGTAAGGTAATTCTTTGACCGCAACATCAAGAAAATCGCCGTCCAATTCAGGATAAAGAATGCCGTAACGTCCTTGCCGTCCGGCGCGTCCCGCCAAAAGCTGATGTTCGTCAATATAAACGGCGATGTTCGCCGCGATATGATAAAGAGCTTTTGCCCACCGTAAAACAAGCGGCTGACCTTCCGTTTCCCGCATGGATTGCGTAAAATACAACGCGCGTTCTATATCAATTTGCGGACGTTGTTCCTCGAAACTTTCCAGAATTTCAAACACACGACGGTGTTTGCCGCGAAAACGATTTTCTTTCCCTTCATTTTTGTCCTTGAGCCGTTGTTCGTGCGGCGACAAAACTTCTATTTGTTCGTCAATTGACGTAACTGTTGCGGACATAACAGAACCTTTCTGAATTTTTTAGAGTTTCCCTTTTATTGAATACTGAATAGATGAGAAACGAGTGAAAATACAGACACTCAACTATCGTGCCAAAAAACTTTTTGCCGTCCTGTCTTTTTGACTAAAAAAGAGGTCTTTTTGTTCAGTGGGAAAATTATTAGAATACTTTAGAACGCTTCCATGAATTTTGTCTTTGAGAAAAGCCGCATAACAAACTATCCATTGCCTTCCTTGTAAAATATGAGGATTGCTTTTTGAACGCTCAGACAAATGTAGTCAATCCATTCGTTGCGTTTCTCCCGCTTTAAAAATTATTGTAAAAACTTTTCTTTCGGCATCTCGCTCGTCGTTTGCCCAGCATATTTCACGGACAAACCAGCAAATATCACGGCTTTCTATCATATTTCACGGTGAAAAACATTTTTTCTCGAAAAAGATGTCTTTTTGTTCAAAGGAGATTCACTTTTGTTCAAAAGGATGCTCTTTTTGTCTTTTGGTACAAACGTTGCTGCTCTTGGCTTTCATCAAAAATAAGGACATGAGGGACAAAAGGGCTCTTTGGGAACTTGATGTAACGAGAAACGTAGAACAAATAAATAATTTCAAAAAAATTAAAGCTGGAGAGTAATACCATGCGAAAACTGTTGACGAAAACATTTCCTTACCTTAAAATTAAAGTAAGCAACCTTCAACCTTCAACCTTCAACCTTCAACCTTCAACCTTCAACCTTCAACCTTCAACCTTCAACCTTCAACCTTCAACCTTCAACCTTCAACCTTCAACCTTCATAAAGTTGATCTGCGCGTTTACGTTGGTTGAGCTTCTTGTTGTGATTGCGATCATTGGAGTTTTGATTGCATTGTTACTTCCTGCAGTTCAAGCGGCACGCGAGGCGGCGCGGCGAATGCAATGTACGAACAATCAAAAACAAATCGCGTTGGCTCTGCACAACTACCACGATATTAGCGGAAGTTTTCCCGGCGGAAGAAACTGGGTAACTTTCCAAAGAACAACAGGTCCCTATGTGTTAGACGGTTTTTCGCCGCATACTTTTCTGCTCAACTTTCTGGAGCAACAAGCCAGATACAATGCTGTCTTGAATATCAGTAAAGCAGCGGATCAATCTCAATTCGGCACCGCAGAAGCAATGAGAGGAAAAATTACTTATTTCGGCTGTCCGTCTGACGGAAATTTTAATTCGTCCGACGATAGCGTGCGTACCATGACCAGTTACGTTGTTTGCAAAGGAGATATTGCTCTCAATAGTAACGGCTGGAATCCTGATGATGGTCCGAATATTATTATTGGACGAACAAGAACCGCTTTTCCTAATTCAAAATTCAAAGGGATGGAATCAATGATTGACGGAACAAGTCATACGCTTGCTTTGAGTGAAACAGGAGTCGCAGAACCTTCTTTAACGACGTTCAGCGGACGCAGTATGAAGTATGCAATTACCAACGGCGTGGCGTCTCTTGCAGCAAATCAAATGACTGTGAATTGCATGAACACTGTTGATTTCAATACTAAATTAGTGAAAAGTACAACTTACGGCTCTGCAAATGTCGCGAATACTCATAATGCGCAGCGAGGTTATACTCTTTATTGTGCCGCGGTTTTTGTCACAGGGTTTGTAACAATGTTACCGCCTAATTCGCCGCATTGCGCGAGCAGCGGCAGTGGCACAACTGGAACATGGGGCGTTTATTCCGCAAACAGTTATCATACGGGCGGAGTGAACGCTGCGGCATTTGACGGGTCTGTTCATTTTATTTCCGATACCATTAACGCTGTTTCAAGCGGTTTAACGACGCCTCCGAAACAGGTTTCCGATGGACCAAGTGAATTTGGCGTTTGGGGAGCGTTAGGAACTCCAAGCAGCAATGAAAATGCGGCAATTCCGTAAACTAAATTTCAAATGGAAAGTGAAAAAATGAAAAACCATTGGACAAAAATCTCTTTTGTTTTTTCGGTAACGTTGTTGTTTGTTATCGGAAATTTATCGACAAATCATTTTTTATTCAATCATCTTTTAGCGCAAACCGAACCGTCGCGTACGGTTCGCGTGATAGCGACGCCTTCCAGTGAAGCAAAATCTTATCAGGGATTTTTTGCGATGGACGGCAATGCGAAAACGTTTTGGCATACGGAATCAGCAAAAGGAAAGATCGCAAAACCGCCGCATGAATTGCTGATCGATTTAACGGCGGAATTTGAAATTCGCGGATTCTCGATTATTTCGCGTCAAGATACGTCGTGGAACGGAGCGATTGACAAGTACGAAATTTATCTTGGCGTTGATTCTCAAAATTTGCCGCGAGTTTTTCAAGGCAGATTAAAAAAAACACGAAATCCGCAAAAATTGATATTTGACGCTCCAATAAAAGGGCGTTATTTCAAATTGCGTTCGCTTTCTGAAATTAACGGTAAAAATTGGGCATCCATTGCCGAATTAGAATTGATTTGCGACGATGTGCGTTTTACTGCGAAACCGCTCACAACTTTGGACGTCTTGAGCGAAACTCTCGGAAAAAGTTTCAATCCAGAAAACGAACTTGCTCAACAATACGCTTTTTTGACAGATAATCTGAAAGAGCGTTCGCGTTTTGAAACGATTGCAAATGAAGTCTATCAACGCGATTCAATGATTTTGCCGGAAGACCGTGATCCGGCAGATATTGTACTTCGACGGACAGCAGCGTTGCTCGACGATTTGCGACAATTACCGGACGCTCCCGATTTATCGGCGCAAGATAAAAAATTGAAACAACTTGCCGAAGAAGTCAAAACGATTGAAACAAATGATGCTGTCAAACGCTATGATGTGTATGAAAAAATCTGCAAACTTCGCCGACAAATCGCGTTTACAAATCCGCTTTTGAAATTCAACGAAATATTATTCGTCAAGCGTCATCGCGCCGCATTTAATCACATGTGCGATCAATATTACGGTATAAACTCTGTGTCGGGCGGCGGTGTTTTTATTTTATTGGAACCATTCGGCAATTCGCCGAAAGTGCGAAATTTATTAGAACACTCGATCGTTGAAAACGGACGCTTAAAAGGAAAGAAACTCGAAAACGGAGCGTTTGTTACGCCCGATATTTCTTTTGATGGAAAACGTGTCGCATTTGCGCTTGTCGAATGTAACGGTGATAAAAAACAGCGCATTCATACCGACGTATCGAAAGGACATTGGGACGTCGGCGACTCGCATCATATTTTCACAGTCAATATTGACGGATCGAGCTTACGGCAATTGACTGACGGAACGTGGAACGATTTTGACCCATGTTGGTTGCCGAATGGACGCATAGCGTTTATTACGGAACGCCGCGGCGGTTATTTGCGTTGCGGACGCGAATGTCCGACTTACACATTATTCGATATGAACGACGACGGAACGATGATGCGTTGTCTCAGTTATCACGAAACCAATGAGTGGAATCCTTCGGTTACGCATGACGGACGAATTCTTTACACACGATGGGATTACATTGATAGGCACGGTAGCGCTGCTCACATGCCTTGGATTACAACGCTTGACGGACGCGACGCCCGTGCGGTTCACGGAAATTTTTCTCCGCGAAATGAACGTGCCGATATGGAATTAGATTGCCGTGTCGTTCCTAATTCGCCATTGCAAATTGCGACTGCCGCACCGCATCATGGTCAAGCGTACGGATCGTTCATTTTGATCGATCCGCGAGTCGAAGACGATGATTGCATGGCGCCGGTCAAACGAATAACGCCTGATGTTGCGTTTCCTGAAACTCAAGGCGGTTATCAAGTTTACGGTTCGCCGTATCCGCTTTCAGAAAAATACTATCTTGCCGTCGCGGATTTTACAATGGCAAATGAACCCGGCGCGCAAGCACAACAATATGTACGTGGAGATTACGGTATTTATTTAATTGACGCTTTCGGTAACAAAGAATTGATCTATCGCGATGCGGAAATCGGTTCGATGTCGCCAATTCCGATTCAATCGCGTCCAATTCCTCCGGTTTCAGCAATCATTGCATCGAATGTGACCGAAAACCAGCCGTATGTTGATCCTCAAAAAGAAAAAAATTTGACAGCAACAGTTTCCGTGTTGAATGCTTATGAAAGTTTGTTTCCATTGCCCGAAAAAACAGAGATTAAGGAAATTCGTATTTTACAAATGATTCCGATGTCAGTTCCTTCGGGCAAACCGTCGCATGATATTGGAAAACGCGAACCCACAAGTCCTAATTCCGTTGTCATTCCGCGTTATGTGTTGGGAACTGTTCCGGTGGAGGCGGACGGAAGTGCGCATTTTATAGCGCCGGCACATCGTGAATTGGTGTTTCAGGCGATCGATCAAAACGGTTTAGCGGTGCAATCGATGCGAAGTGCGGCGTACTTTCAAGCAAATGAAAATATGACGTGCGACGGTTGCCATGAACAAAAGCGTCATACGCCGGTAACATTAAACAAAATGCCGCTCGCAATGAAACGTGCGCCGTCTAAAATTACTCCGATAGATTTTCCCGGCGTGAATCCGTTTAGTTATCCGCAACTTGTGCAGCCGGTTTTGGACAAAAATTGCATTGCGTGCCATGAAAACAACGCGGACACATCGCCGAATCTTGCCAAAATGCCGATTCAAAATAAATGGTATGCGTCTTATAACAGTTTGATTAAAGATTATGCATTTTACAGTTACGGCAATGCGTTAAGGACTTATCCGGGAAAATTCGGCGCGTATGCCTCGAAACTGTATCCGATTCTCAAAGATGGACATTACGACGTCAAACTGACCGAAGAAGAAATGCGCCGCATCACGCTGTGGCTTGATTGCTGCTCTATCTTTTACGGCGTTTACGAAAAAGACGGCGGCGAAACCCAACTACTCGGCGGCGTTGCTTATCCGACGTTGGAGTAAAACGATTGAAATAAAAAGGGACTTTGAGGACAGAGGAAGCTTCTGGAAAGAGTTTCCAAAGTCACAAAAGTCCCTCGTGTTCCTTGGAGCAATTTTCGGAATTTCCTCCAAGAGCAAAAAATGCCGTGAACAGGTACAAGATAGAATGACAGCAAAAATGATGAATAAAAGATTTTTATTTTGGTTAATGATTGTTTTGGTTTGTTCCAGTTGCGGAAAATCGAATCTTCCTAAAGACCTACCGCGTTTATATCCGTGTGAAATTACAGTGATTCAAGAAAACAAACCGCTTGCTGACGCAATGGTAACGCTTCAATTGACCGACTTAAGCCGTCCTGAAAACGGTCAACTTTGGTTTCCTATGGGAACGACGGATCATGAGGGAAAAGCGATCATTCGTACTAACGCTCAGTATGATGGCGCTCCGATTGGAATTTATAAAGTTCTCGTTTCAAAAACAAAACAGGGACCAAGCAAATATGGTGCGCCGCCGCAAGAAGGAACGCCGCAATATACAAAATGGGAAGACCTTGCTTCACACGAAATTCGCCCTTGGTTCGGGCTTGTCGAAGAAAAATTCAGCCAAGCAGAACAAACGCCTTATGAAATAGAAATCCCAAAAGGGACAAATAAACGAACGGTTGACGTTGGAAACGCTGTAGAGTATAGAATCAAAGACCTAGAAAAGTAAGTCAAAGGATAAAAATGAAAAATTTTCTATTTCAAAAAACTATGACAGGGTTGTTGTTTGCAATTGGAATGACCTACTGTTTTTTATTCACGGAAGCAGCTGAAAAGCCCAATATCATTTTCATTCTCGCGGATGACATTGGTATTGGCGATGTTGGTTGTTATGGTCAAACAAAAATTCAAACTCCTCATATTGATCGAATAGCCCGTGAAGGCGTTTTGTTTACGCAGGGATACAGCGGTACCAGCGTATGTGCGCCGTCGCGTTCATCATTGATGACAGGGTTGCATTGCGGTCATTGTCCGATTCGTGGAAACCGACGAATTGGTAACGAAGGTCAAAAACCGCTCCCTGAAAACACATCGACAATTCCCAAACTTTTGAAAACAAACGGTTACCATACATTATGTGCCGGAAAATGGGGAATGGGAATGTTTCAAACATCAGGAGATCCGCTCAAAATGGGATTCGATAATTTTTACGGATTTAATTGTCAATTCCATGCCCATAATTATTTTCCGGAATATCTTTATGAAAATGATCAACGAATTGAGCTGGATGGTAAAACTTACGCCCCCGATTGGATAATAGATCGCTCTATTCAATGGATACGCGACCATAAAGATAAACCATTTTTCTTCTTCTTTTCGACGACTCTTCCGCACGGAAAATACGAGATTGATGATTTGGGAATCTATAAAGATAATACCGGATGGACGGAACATGAAAAAACGTATGCCGCTATGTGTACGCGGCTTGATACGCAAGTTGGAATGATTTTGAAACTTCTTGAAGAACTGAATTTGGATAAAAATACCGTTATTTTTTTTGCCGGCGATAACGGTTCGGCATTTGCGCCCGATTCGGAAACTTTCCAATTTTTCAATTCCGGTAATGGATTTCGAGGTTATAAACGAGGACTTTATGAAGGCGGAATCCGACAAGCATTTCTTGCGCGTTGGTTGAAAAATATCCCTTCGGGTAAAATTGAGGAAACACCGATTGCTTTTTGGGATATTTTTCCGACATTTGCTGAAATTTCCAAAACTTCAATTCCTGATGGAACGCCGTTAGACGGAGTATCGCTTTTGCCATTACTTCTTGAAGGCAAAAAGATAGATCGTGATACGTTTTATTGGGAATTACACGAAGGAAAAATCCCTATTCAGGCGATTCGTTGGAAAGATTGGAAATTTGTCAGAAACGGAATCCAAAAACCGATAGAGCTATATAATCTAAAAACCGACGTGAGTGAATCGAAAAATCTGGCGGCAGAACAGAGCGGCTTGATTCAAATTGGCGAGCAAATGTTTCAAACTTTACGTACCGATTCTCCCGATTGGCCATTGGAAAAGTAATACACATTGTGTCATAATTCCAACGGCTTAAACACCAAACCGCTTGCGAGTTTGGGATAGAAATAGGTGCTTTTCGGCGGCATTCGTTCTCCCATCAACGACAGCGTGCGGATGTGATGGATGGTCGCGGGCATGACCAACGCAGCAAGCGGATATTTGCCGGTTTTTAATTCCTCGATGACCTCTTCAACCAAATGCACATATTTCGGTTTTTCCATGTCGGTTAGCCGCAAAATCGTGTCCACAACAAGCCGATGTAAAATGCTTACGCCTAACTCGCGCCATTCGGGATGATGATCGTTTGCTGCTTCGTCCATTTTTCGCTTACCCGCTTCGGTCAACGTGGCGACAATCCACGTCTCATCTTTCGCCGTATAAAGAGCGATTTGGTCTTGACGTTTTTCCGTGTCGATTTTTGCCCACGCTTGAATCGCCGTATTCGCCGTTGTTCCGATTGGTTGCACTGAGAAGAGATCGCCTAGCTTGTCCCGCAATTCCCCCGCCGACCATTCCGGCACGCCCGGAAACAAACGATGCGTCGGCAACACAATCAATCCCGGATCGTCCATCGCCACGCACATCATCAAAACGTAATTTGCCGGATGATTAAGCGTTAATTCGCCCATTTCAGCGATTTGTTTCCGATAATTGCACGCGGTTTCGTAACGATGATGTCCGTCGGCAATGAAAATCGGCAGCGGATTGATAATTTTTACAACAGAATCAATCACGTTTTTGTCGGTAACAATCCAAACGCGGTTCAAAACGCCCAAATGATCCGCCGCTTCAATCGGCGTAAGAAAAACAATCGCGTCGTCGAGGATTTTTTGAACCGCGCCGCCGTCATCGGGATATAGCCCAAACACTTGACTAAAATTTGTTTTGCATGTCGTTGTCAGCATCAGACGGTCGGCTTTCGGACCGCTCAACGTCAATTCATGTGGAAAAACCAATCCTTCGCCAAACGGGTCGGCTTTCACGCCGCACATAAATCCTTTACGGCAATACTCTTTTCCCTCGACCGTATAAATCTGATGATAAACATACAACGCCGCTTCCGTTTCCTGTTTCAAAATCCCCGACGTTTTCCAATCGGCAAGCGTTTTCGCGGTTCGCGTGTAGCGGTTATTTTCTTGATCGTCGGTCGGTTGGATTTTGTCGAGAATCAAACGAATGACGTTGTTCGGATGCTGATCATACAATTCGTCCCGCATGGATGGACTAATCACATCATACGGCGGCGCAATGACTTCCGAAAGCTTGCCGACTTTATCAAGGTTATAACGAACTCCCGCAAACGGAACGATTTCCGGCATAATTGACTCCATAATTGAAAAAATTTTGTTTCTTCCTCAAAATTTCTTCAATTTCTCTTGATATAAAAAGGTCAAATTTATAGGTATTTTACGTTGACAAATGTCAAGTGAAATTGCATGACTTTGCACTAGGGTTTAAACTCAAAACTATAAGGTTTGAACTCACAACCCTGGGGTTTTAACTCAAAACGCCGACAATTGAGAAATTAATTTTAGAGATTTTCTCCCTGCTGTCAATTGACGTAACTATCCGGTAGGGGCAGGTTTTTGATTGGGATAGGCCAAAATTTCGTTTGCCCTCACTCAAAACATGGCTCTACTGAATAGTTACCAATTGACAACGTAGTGCAAAGTCACGCAATTTCCCTTGGTTGGCATTTTTCACCGTAAAATACCTATCAATTTGACATTTTTCATATCAAGGGAAATTGAGGGGCTTCGTAGCGGCAACACGAAACGAGCGATCAACATTCAGGAAACGTAACGATTCAATCGCTCAAACCAAATAAGGTCTAAAACATAAGGGACTAATGGCGAGTTTTGGGGCTATGTCGGCGACTAAGGGAAACTTGATAAATAAGGACGGCAATAGTAAAATCTTTCGGATAACTATTCAGACGCCAAGTGCGGGTTTATTTCGGTTTGGGTGACTGAATAGTTGCAAAGATTTTGAATATTTTTCAAAAAAAAATTCCTCCAATTCCAACAATTCCTATTGACGCATTCCGTTTATCTGTGCATAATAATATTATCGAATCATTTATAGAATGGCAAAATCACTGTGATTTTTGTCATTCATTTCAAAAAAACTAAACTGAAGGAGTTTCAGCGATGAAAAAATTAAACAACGCGTGTGATTTTCTTGGATTGTGTAAAACTGTGTCGGGGGGGGGGGGTACGTAATATGGCTAGT
>JAIRYX010000516.1 GCA_031267635.1 Planctomycetaceae bacterium | reverse complement strand
GAGTCCCTTCAATATGAACCATGATTTCTAAACAATCCTATTGTTTTAAGTTTTTGGTATAACAATGATGTTATACAGATCAAGCAATTGAATTGAAAAAATGAGCGATTGAAAATATGCTCATGGTATGTAAATTTGACATTCCGTATCAGGAAGCGGTGAAATCCATTAAATGCGGCGTTTGGGCGATATTCATTATATTTTCCACTGGACATCGCGGAAATATGTCTGGCGGTGGTTGTTGGAACGAACCGGTGGCGGTTTGATGGTCGAACTTGGAAATCGTCAGCTTGACGCGGCAAATATTTTTTTGACCGCGCAGCAACAGCCAAAATCCCGAATTTCATTGGCAAAGTGCATCCGCTTTTCATATTGGTTTCGGCAGAATGCAAAATACAGGGGCGACGCTTGTCGTCACCTCATGGAAACACTACCATAAGTAAGTGAAAATTGATTATCGAAAATGAATGAAACAACATTGATGCGAAAAGGAATAGAAATATTGATCAACGCTCGGTAATGTCGAGGCAGAACGGTTTATTCCTATATCTTTTGCGCGACACGTTTGATTATACCGAATGGCGGTGGGGTAATCTTTTCATTGGTCGATACGTCTGTCGAAGAGGTCAGCCACGAGGCAATGAAAGTTCATCGGCAAATCAACGAAAAAATTGAGGCAGTTTGAAGTTTGATATTTAATTTTAGGTAAAATAACAAGTGTTAAAGTAATACAAAATCCTGTAATTTCAATTGATTTTTTAATGTAAAAACTCTGTAGATTTTATTTTTTACGTTCAAGAAAAATTAAGGGGCTTGATAACATTAGATTTTGATATAGCAAAACGATACAAAAGTAACTCGCAGAAAATTCGTGTAGTGGCAGAAAATTGGACTAATAACAATGTGTATTGTTCGTATTGTGGAAAACCTATTTGTCAATATGAGAATAATCGCCCAGTCGTAGATTTTTATTGTAATAATGACCACGAAGAATTTGAATTAAAAAGTAAGAAGGCAAAAAGCATAACCAAGAAAATTATAGCTGGTCAATATGACATAATGTATAGAGCGAATTACATCGGAGAAAAACCCAAATTTGTTTTTGCTTTTTTATCGTGACGAGATTGTAAATAACTTTTGCGTAATTCCAAAATATTTTGTAACGCCAAGTAGAATTGAAAAACGAAAATGACTTGCTGAAACGGCACGACGAGCAGGTTGGGTTGGTTGTAATATTTTGGTTAGTCGCATCCCTGAAATTGGCAAAATTTTCTACGTAAAAGACGGGCAGGTTAACGACAAACAGAAAATTTTAGAACAATTCAATAAAATTGCTTTTTTGAAACAAGAAAAGATTGAATCAAAAGGGTTGGATTTTAGACGTAATGGAAATTATTGATAAAATCAAAACTAACGAATTTACTCTGCAAGATGCTTATAAATTTGAAAAAGAATTAGCAGATTTGCACCCAGAAAATCACCACATTAAGCCAAAAATTCGCCAACAACTTCCAATTTTGCGAGATAAGGGATTGGTTGCGTCTTTAGGTAAAGGAAAATATAGGAAAACAAGTAGAGTGTAGTATACTTTCCGCACTTGAAATTTCGGTTTTAAACGATGTTCATTTGCTCATCATACGTCCCCAATGTCCCTGTTTGATGAAAGACGACTTTTAAGGGGGTGAACAGAAAAATTAAATATGACGATACAGTACAGTTGAACTTTTGTATCTGAAACCTTTTAACTTTTAACCTTTGACATTAAATACCAATGTTTTTAACACCTGAACAAAAAGAAATCGGCAAAGAAAATTTCTTTGCCGCTGTCGGAAGCGAGTATGTGGATCGTAAGATTCTCAAAGAAGTGGCTCACGAATCACTGACTTCGAAAAACGGACTCGGTGCGCGTTATTTCGGATACGAGCCGATTGAAAAACCGGTGCGGGTTGCCGTTCTTGGAACAGGCGACGAAGGAAACGTGTTGATCGGCGCATTGAATCCGAAGTATCACGATTGCGTGGCGATTGCGGACGTTCGTCCGTACAGTCAATACCGCGCGTTTCACGGCGACGTTTACAGCGAAACCGCAAATTCGGTGCGTCCCGGTCTGATGAAAATTTACGGCTGGAAAGACGAAGCGGAAGCTCGTCAACATGTCAAAGTATATGCCGATTACAAGGAGTTGTTCGATGCAGAAGGTGAAAATATCGAAGCGGTGATTATTGCGTTGCCGTTGCATCTTCACGCTCCCGCTGCGATTGAAGCGATGAAACGCGGCTATCATGTTCTCACGGAAAAATTGATGGGACATTCCGTCGCCAACTGTAAAGAAATGGGACGCGCGGCGGTTAAATACAAAAAACACTTGGCAACCGGACATCAGCGGCATTATAACGTGCTTTACAAACATGCGAATACGCTGATCAATCAAGACGTGCTTGGCGAAATTCATTATATTCGCGCACAATGGCACCGTAACAACAAACCGTTCCCCGACAACGACAGTTGGCGGGTGCCTATGCCGAAAAATTTCAAGCCGGACGATCCGCAAGCGTCGGACATTGAAAAGGAATTGAAGAACTGGCAAAACGCGAGAAAAAAAGCGGTGGACGCGAAAAGAGCGGACGAAGTCAAACTCTGGGATTTGAAGATTGCTCAAAAAGAAGCGCAGCTTGCTGATGCGATTTTAGGACAGCAAAACGGCGGCGAATACAACGGCGTTCAACTGAAAAACGTGAAAGAATACGGCTATCAAGACGAAACGATTCGCGACGACATGCGGAAAACCGATTATTCGCGGACTGCGGGTGAAGAATTAATCCGATGGCGAATCTGGGACAGAACCGGCGGCGGCATGATGGCGGAATTGGGAAGTCATCAAATGGATGCCGCAAGTATTTTTTTGACCGCGCAAAAATTGAAACGAGACTCGAATTTTGAAGGCGAAGTGCATCCGCTTTCGGTGGTTGCATCGGGCGTGCGGAATTTGTTTCCATTAGATCGTGACGCGGACGATCATGTGCATTGTTTATACGAGTATCCGGCGGAAGGTTACGATCCGTCGTCGGAGCTTGGGCGGCAAAAGAAGATCACAGTAGCGTATTCGTCCATCAACGGTAATGACTTCGACGGTTACGGCGAAACGGTCTTTGGCTCCAAAGGAACGCTGGTGATAGAAAGAGAGAAGGACGCTTATTTATACCGGACAGCCGGAGTCAACGAAAAGACGAAAGTGGTCAAAGGAGCGAGGGAAGAGTTAGATGTCGCCAACGACCCGGAAGGCGATAAACTTTCCGCTGCAATCGGTACGCAGGGACTGTGGGGAGACGTCAGTCGAGGATATTCGGAAGAATTGGAACATTGGGCGTGGTGTATCCGCAAAAATCCCAACTGCGAAGACCCGAAAGTTCATCCGAAATGTTACCCGCCGGTCGCACTCGGCGACGCGATTATCGCGTTAGCGACAAACATTGCAATTCAGTTGGAACAACCGATAGAATTTAAGCCGGAATGGTTCGACGTCGCCGACGACGCTACACCGGACAATGAATATCGCGAAGTGTTAGGCAAAAAACCGGACGATCCTGACCTCAAACCTGATTTGAAAAAATATGGGATCACGGATTAGTCTTCAAAATGTAAAATAATTTTGATTAAATCTTTATGACGCAATCAATCGGCGAACAAATTACGGATGGCTTGGCATTGTGCCATGCCGTCCGTGCCACCCCAAAAGGACGCGGTGCCGTGGCAACTCTGCTTGTTCGTGCGAAAAATGCAAAACAAACCGTCGAATCGTTTCTCGTTTTTCCGCAAAAATATAAACTCTTGAAAAATAATGTTCCGCTGTTTGCGAAGTTTCGGCTTACGGAAACGTTTGAAGAAGTTGTGTTGCGCATTTATGACGACGATTGGGTTGAACTGCATTGTCACGGCGGCGACACTGTTGTGACCGCATTGAAAAC
>JAIRYX010000498.1 GCA_031267635.1 Planctomycetaceae bacterium | reverse complement strand
CGAACCGCCCGGTTCCACGCTGATTTTTGGGTATTCGCCTTGTTGTACCGCTTGGCTTGCGAACCAAATGAACTCGCGGCTGATAAGATCGCGACGATGAAATTTTCACTGAAACTTTTTCAGGGACGACGAGATATACTAAAAACTACTTTAAAATTTATGTTTTCTCACAAAAGCACGGAGATGCACAAAGGAGTTGTTTTTTAGAATCCCTCGACATCATTAGCGTCTTTGTGAGAAACAAATTTTAAAATGTGATGAGTATATTTATCATATCACATTCGAAAACGCAAACCGCGTTCGTCGCGAAATGGGACTACCGGAGATTGAAGCAACGACTTCAGAGCAAAATAAAACAAACGAAAAATTGCCATGAATGAAACAGTCAAAGCAAAATCGCAACTTTCAAAAATTCTGCTTGTTATCGGCGGACTTGGGTTAATTTCTATTGCGGTCGTGGGAGCAGCGGATGTTTTAACGGCAAGATTTTGGCATCTGTTGGTTTTTTATTTCCATTCGTATTACTGGCAAACATGGTATGCGGTCAATCTTTGAATTTTCTTTATCGGAGCATTATTCACGCTGTTATTGAAAATCTCAAAAAATTCCTGATTATTTCATTTTTGGGAGACAATATTTGAAAACGCAATAGAAAACTATGACATCAGTTGCCCAAGCCAAACAAATCCGCACTGAGCAATTGAATAGTTACAGAAAATTTTTGTTTCTTCGTGTTGCCCGTGGTCGTTTTTATTTTTTTGATGATTTCGTTTTTTGGGAGAGACAATATTAGGGGTACTAAAACAAATTTAAAATAAATAAATTGGACATTTCGTGAGTTTCAGAAATCCCTATTTTATAACGTACTATTTTACGTTGCCCAGCGAAAATATGAAACAATGAGAAAATTTCGCCCTCGACTCTCCCAAAAGTGGAATAATTAAATTTTCCCTTAAAACTCCCGTTTACGGATACGTCCTTGAACACGGAGCGGGAGAGATTGAATTCGCAAAAAACCGCCTGCATCTGTTTGGTTGTACGCGCCGCCGCCTTCCATGGATGCAATTCCTTCGTCGTATAAACTGTTGGAACTGTTTCGGCTCGCAACAGTAATGTTTCCCTTATAAAGGTCGAGCGTCGCTTGTCCTGTCACCGGCTTTTGGGCTTCTTTGATAAACGCCAGTAATGCGTCCATTTTGGCGCAGTACCAAAACCCATTGTAAACCATTTCAGCAACTTCTGGCGCGAGACGATCCCGCAAATGCGTCAAATCGCGGTCGAGCGTTAGTTGTTCGACAATGCGATGCGCGAAATAAAGTAATGTCATACCGGGACTTTCATAAACGCCTCGGCTTTTCATGCCGACAAAACGGTTTTCCACCATGTCAATCAGCCCGATTCCATTACGTCCGCCGATAGTGTTGAGCGTTTTGATAATTTCAATCGGCGTCAAATTCTTTTCGTTCACTGCAACAGGGACGCCCGACTCAAAATCAATTGAAACGGTTTCCACTTTGTCCGGCGCATTCTGCGGTTTTGTCACCATGCCAAATTCGACCAGTTGAACACCGTTGACGTTCAGTTTTTCGAGTTCGCCCGCTTCGTAACTGATGTGCAGGCAGTTTTCGTCGCTACTGTACGGCTTTTGAAGAGACGCTTTCACCGGAATGTTCTTTTCGTTGCAATAATTGATGAGCTCTGTCCGTCCGGGAAATTTATTACGAAATTCTTCAATCCGCCAAGGAGCAATCATTTCAATATCCGGATTAATCGCTTCCGCCGCAAGTTGAAAACGGCATTGGTCGTTCCCTTTACCAGTTGCGCCGTGCGCGTAAGCTTTTGCACCAACTTCTTTGGCGATTTGCAACATCACTTTAGAAATCAACGGACGCGCAATCGACGTGCCGAGCAAATAAACCGCTTCGTATTTTGCCTGCCACTGGAGAATTGGAAATGCAAAATCGCGGCACAGTTCATTTTGCACATCAATAAACTGCACAGATTTCGCGCCGACATCCACCGCTTTTTTACGAATCGCTTCACGGTCTTCGCACGGTTGTCCTAAATCGACATAAACCGCGTGAACATCGTAACCTTTGTCCATCAACCAACCAAGAATGACGGAAGTATCCAATCCTCCGGAATAAGCAAGTACGCAGGATTTTGACATAATTTGTCCTTTGGAAAAATTTTTTCGGAACGGATTACCAACCGTTTGCCGATATGATGTACTTATCACAATTAGATTTTGTATCTAACATATCATAAAAATAGGATTTTCATGATAAAATTGAATTTACCATTCGACCGTGAAAATTCAACTCCCCCTAATAATGAGGCGAAATCAAAATAAAAATCGAAACAACTGTTTGATACTCTTTAATACTTGAAAATTCGGTTTTAAGACGGTATTCATCGTTCATTATGCCCTCAAGTTCCTTTTGTCCTGAACGCCTCTTTTTAACGAAGATCAAATATTCAAATGTGAGGAGTACATTACGAATTAAAATATCGCTTAATTATTTTTCCAGTTCTTCGGCAAAACCTAAAATGTAACCGTTATTATCTTTGATATAAAATTCTTTGATTCCGTACCAGGTCAATTTTAGTTCGGATATTGGAATACTTTTACGTTTCAATTCCGCATGAAACGACTCTATTTCTTTTCCTTGCATATAAAATGAAACACTCGCTCCAACCGGTATTTCATCGGCAAATATAATATCCTCGCAAAAACTATCTCGACGCTAAAACATTAATTCAATATCGTCTTTTTTCAAAAGAACATAAACATATTCTTTGCCGTCGGATAATTGTTGTTCAACACCGTCTTGTGTTACAGGAACAGCTATTACCAACTCAAAACCCAAATTTTCGCAATAAAATTGTACGGTTTGCCGAATATCGGTAACTGCAAAATTAGGCGTTAATTTGTTTATCTTCATTTTTTCAACTTTTCGCGTGTCTCAAGATT
Source organism: Planctomycetaceae bacterium (assembly GCA_031267635.1). GTDB lineage: Bacteria > Planctomycetota > Planctomycetia > Pirellulales > Thermoguttaceae > WRMR01. The sequence goes on along the minus strand of JAIRYX010000498.1, from coordinate 2,925 downwards.
TATTTTATTCCCTTTTACCATTATGGCTTGGGAATTACTTATTTGATATTAATTTAAATTTCGTGTTTATTCACTTGCTTGGAGTATTTTCGTAATCGTTTACGGTTATTTTTTATTTTCAAATGTTAGAGCTATACTACTGGGCACTTGAAATTTCGGTTTTTACTGATGCCGTTAATACCGTAAAATCCGGTTTGATTTCCATTCATAAAACCGAAAACTCAAGTGCAATGAGTATAATGAATACGTCAACTTCATTTTCCGAACAAAACAACCTCATCAGCAAAAAGTTTTCCCATCGACTAACCTCATTGTTCCTCTTTTTAATGAGGTAATGAAATTGGCGCGAGGGAGGGATTCATTGGCTACTGAGGTTGTTTCGTTAGGAAAATGAAGTAGAAATGAGTTTAATTATACGAGCGAATACTATTATCGCTCTGATGATATAGATACAAAATATTCAACGAATAATCCCGTATTTTCACAGTCATATTCTGTTTGCGTGTTTTATTTATTCGCGGCTTCTCTCACTTCTTTTCCGCAATCCAATCGGTGTGGAACGGTCCTTCGCCGGGTTTGTCGATTCGTTTGTAGGTATGTGCGCCAAAGTAGTCGCGTTGTGCCTGCAAAAGGTTTGCCGGAAGATTTGCACTGCGGTAGCTGTCGTAATACGACAACGCCGACATGAACGCCGGAACAGGAATCCCAAGTTCCACTGCCGTCTTGACGACATTTCGCCATGCATCCTGCGAGTCGGCGACAATCTTTTGAAAGTATGGATGAAGAAGAAGATTTTCGAGATTTTTGTCCGCGTCAAATGCTTCTTTAATCCGCTCCAAAAAGACCGCGCGGATAATGCAGCCGCCGCGCCAAAGCAGCGCAATGTCTCCGAAATTAAGCTGCCAATCGTACTCTTTTGCCGCCGCCATCATTTGGACGTAACCTTGCGCGTAACTACAAATTTTTGAGGCGTAAAGTGCCTTGCGCACTTGTTCGACAAACGATTTTGCATCGCCTTTGTAGGTTCCGTTTGGTCCGGCGAGAAGCTGCGACGCGCGGATGCGAGCGTCTTTTATCGCCGAAATACAACGTGCGTAAACCGCTTGCGTGACAAGCGTACTGGGCGCGCCGAGATCTAACGCAAGTTGGCTCATCCATTTTCCTGTTCCTTTCGCACCGGCGGTATCGAGAATTAAATCGACAAGAGGTTTACTGGTTGCTTTGTCCTTGACGCTGAAAATGTCGCGAGTGATTTCAATCAAATAACTATTGAGTTCACCTTTGTTCCATTCGGTGAACACATCGTAAAGCTGCTCGTTGGTGTAACCGAGAGCAAGTTTCAGCATCCAGTACGCCTCGCAAATCAACTGCATATCGCCGTATTCAATGCCGTTATGTACCATTTTAACATAATGTCCCGCGCCGCGAGGTCCAACCCATTCGCAGCACGGAATAGATTTTTCTTTTCCAACTTTTGCGGAAATCGCCTGAAAAATATCTTTAACAAGAGACCATGCGGCAGACGAACCACCCGGCATCATCGACGGTCCCAATCTTGCCCCTTCTTCGCCGCCGGAAACGCCGGTTCCGATATACAACAAACCTTTTTGTTCGACGATTTTAGTGCGACGTTCTGTATCGAGAAATTGAGTATTTCCGCCGTCAATAATAACATCGCCCGGCTCAAGAATGTTGAACAAATCCGCAATCACGCCGTCGATTGCCGCTTTTTCTGGGTACAACGCTAAATCGGGAGCAGGTACAGCGTCTTTGGATTGAATCATCAGCATCACTTTTCGCGGACGCTTGAGCTGTGCCGCCAATTCTTTCAGCGAATACGTACCGACCAGTTTATTTCCTTTCGACTTCACTTCATCAAGAGCCATAAACTCATCGACCTTGCTTGTCGTGCGGTTAAAAACAGCAACGTTAAATCCATGATCAACCATGTTGAGAACAAGGTTCTGTCCCATCACAGCCAAACCCATTAAACCAATGTCATAGTTTCCAGACATACTTTTTCCTGTTACGAAAATTGTTGACAAACGAGAATTTTTTATAAGCCAACCTTTAAAAACTCTTTTTAAGCCATGAAAACACGAATAAAAATATTTGAAAATGGAATAAATCCATAAGTCACTGTTGAAAAATAGCTTATCTTATCAAATATTTCGCAAAAAATTTCGTGTGTCCACAATAACAAAATCGTAAGAACGGTTTTAAAGGCGACTCATTAGAGAATAGTGAAGATATTATACACAAAAAACGGTCTATGAAAAGGAGATCGCATTTGTTTTGGATATTATCGCAATCGTGCGGTATTCACGCCAAGAGGAGAGCGTCCAGAGAAGCTTGTTTTCAAGAGGAATACTGCTGGGGCGACTATCAAATTTGTGGCGGTTGGCGTCGGCAATTCGGAGAATTTCAAGCAATTGGTCAAAGGTGGGCTGCGTCACTCCAAAGAGTTGTTTGAATTGGCGATTGCTTAAATTAAGGGCTTGGTAACTTCGGGAGAGTACATCGGAAAAAATTTTCTGCTTATTTCACATTTTGGGGAGGGCTTGATTTATAAAATACGTATCACTCTACAGTTGCCCTCTACCCATTGCTGCAAGTCTATCGATGGTCATGTTCTAAAATTATTGCACAGTCAAATCCCTTAACATTTTCTACTATTGTATTATAATTATTCCTCTAGGGTGAACTTCTAAAAACATTCTCTTTTTGCTGTACCATTTTCGCAAACATCGTATTTTACGATATTGTATTTTTGGAAATGCAGGTTTTTAGAAGTTGCCTAGTGAGGTTCTAAAAACCGTATTAATTTACGAATTTTATTTTTGAGGGTTATTTTCGTTTTAATTTTCGAGAAATTGGTTTAGAATTTTGCATTCAGCATTGATTTTATGCTGAATTATTTGGAAT
>JAIRYX010000483.1 GCA_031267635.1 Planctomycetaceae bacterium | reverse complement strand
TCAGAAAATAACGGACACTTCTCTTGCCCGTTCCTTGTTCGGCTGCGCAACTTTCATCCAAGAAACTACGAACCGCTCAGTTCCGAGCTGATTTTTTCGTATTCGCCTTGCTATGCCGCTTGGCTTGCGAACCAAATGAACTTGCGGCTGATAAGATCGCGACGATGAAATTTTCACCAGAAATTTTTCAGGGACGACTAAATAATGTCGTGAACAGTTACGAAATATTATTATGTACGCTTCTTAAATTCTGTATTCGCTCGGACATGACTTACAAACATCAAAGTAAGCGGCTGATCGCCGCTAAACCGCATTTGTATGTTCGGCAATGATATTCCAATCAGCTACGGTCGGAATAGTGTAATCTGAAGCACTGTCTTTGCTTCTCCAAGCGAATTATGTGTCTGACATGCAAAACGTTGTCCATCTTCAATTCTGTAACATGATGGAGAATGACGATAAGATTCAAGCCGACATTCACAATCAAAATTAGTCAATTGCACGTTAAATTCAGAGCATGAAACCATGCAACAACTTTCCGTCAAACTCGGTGATAACTCTGGACTGAAATGATAGCGAATTACCGGAGGTATATCGTAATCGGTATGAATACAATGCGTCGCGTGATACAAAACCGCATTCTCATTGGGACGCTTGTGTTTTTTCATAAAGCAACTTGAATAGACGTCGCCGTGCCATTGGTCGGTAATAGTGAAACACAAAGAATTGAGATCACAATCAACCCGGCGCCGATGTCTCTGTCCGGTAAACCATGTAACTTCCGCATCAAGTACAATATGGCGGCTTTGCCATTCCGATTGAAACACACGAAGTTTCGGTTTCTTACCCCAAATAAAACGATTGATGTATTCCGCTTGGTTTTGATTTTCAAAAGAAAGTGTATTGTGTTGTGATGTTGCCCTAAAATAATAGCGGTCTGGAATGTCCTGATAACTGAACGTTCCCGGGTCAACAAGTATCGGGTTGCCGTTGATATGCAGCCAAAGACTTAGGGCATCCGCGTGACCATGTACCGCCGTTGACGGGTATCCCAGTGAACCGGCGTCAAAAACAAAGAGAATTTCATGATCATCCTGTGTATAATATTTCAAAACATGATAACCGCCTTCAGAAAACGAGAAAAACTGATTCTTCGGGTATTTCACAAGAGGTGTTTCAACGGGAAATTTAAAGTTGCTTGGATACAACCAAGCGGTTTTTTCATCACTGGTATCCTGTTGAAATGTATTTTCCGTATTTGTAAAAAATGGAATAACTTTTAAAAGGTTGCGAACAGCCGTTACTGGTTTTTCATTGCGCGGAGCAAGAATGACGGCATAACCGTCGTCTTCGTCACCGACTTGCGGCGTATTTCCCGCTCTGTCGGAAATTGTGTCGAGAAACATTCCCATGCGCTGCAGTCGTTCCCAGTAAAACGAAGGAAACGGATCATTTTCCGCTTCGCCCAAAAGAGCTGGGATCAACCATAAATCCCACACAAAGAAAGAATAGCCGAAAGCTTGTTCTTTACTGACGCCGTCGTCAAAAACCTGTTTGACGATTTCTGCTGTAAGCCGTTTTTTCGCTCTTTGTTGATAATACTTGGATTTTTTCAGATTTTTCCAGTACGCCGCCGCAAAGTACGCGCCGCTTGCCTCAGCGACAAGATGATTGTTCGCCGAACTGTGCGCGGAATAATGCCGATCAATAAAAGCAAGATGTTGTTCAACGGAGCGAATCAGGAGTGAACAAAACACATCGGAAAGTTTCGGATAATCACGAATCAGATGAAATGCCCAAGTGAGTGAAATCAACCGCAAACCGACTTCGATTCCGCTTGTCCAATGGACGGTTTTCATAAACGGATTTTTATGGATGAAATCGGAAACTTGCGAAACAACCTCCGACGCAAAACGTTCATCTTGTGAATAACGCCATGCTTGTGCTAGACGTACCAAATGTTGTAACCGTGCCGGTTCCCAAAGATACTTGACGTCGCCAACTTTTTGCAGATTACGGTAATCAATGTCCGGTGCGTAACCTTGCGGAATAGTCTTTCCGGTGGAATAATCGCAGTTCCAGTCAATGATTTTTCCAAACGGAAAATTTTCAAACGCAAAGAAAGTAAATTCATGTTTCAAAAGATGTTCCGCTTCTTCCAAACATTGAGTTTTCCAACGTTCGGAAAATGTTTTCAATGTCTCCATATCAGGCGAAAAAGGAAAACCGGACAAAAGTTTCCGCAATTCCTCCGGCGTACCGTTTCCACTCCAAACATCTTCCAGAATCATTTCTTCGGCGGTTTGCCATTTCTTATACCGTCCGAGTTTATCGGTAAGTGCGTGCCGCAAACGATATGGAATTTCCATCGGCGACATTGCGGAAAGACGCTGAATGTACCATCGAAGTGATTTCATAACTGCACTTTCCCCAAAACATGCTAAAAGTATTTTGTCAAATGCCTTATTTTAAGTATTTCACCAAAGTTATGTTGAACTATACATTCTACGGTAAGAAATTGCTATTGATTCGTTGTTGATATTACTATAGAGGAAATATACTAAAACGGCTTTAATATTGATATTTTCTCACAAAGGCACGGAGACACAAAGAATTTATTTTTTAGAATACCTCCGTGTTCTTCGTGCCTTTTGGGAGAGACAAATTTTAAAGTGTAATGAGTATAAAAGTGCAATTTCTCACCGTGAGATGTATAAATACGTTTTTACTCAAAAAACAGAAAGCGTAAAAAACATGGGGTCAATTTTAAATGACTTAAATTACACATATTGACCATTGTTAATTTTTGGAAAGCGCAGTTCATAAATATTCACCCAACAAAAGTATCTGCATGCCTTTGACCAATTACTTTTGCCGGATTTCCTGCAACAATCGCTCCATTTTCTATATTTTTTGTAACAACAGCCCCTGCTGCAATAATCGCATGATCACCTACGATTAAGCCAGGAAGAATTACTGCATTGACACCAATAAAAACATCATTGCCAATAATAGTTGTTGAGACGAATTGCTTTTTCATTAACCTTGCAGCTGCATCGTGGCACAAAATAACGCTACCATGAGTGATATAACAGTCATTTCCAATAACAATGTTTCCTCTCCTAATATCAATTTTGGCACATTTACTTACAAATGTTCGTTTACCAATTTTAACACCGGATAATTTAAGTCGTGTAATACGAAATGAATTTAAAATAATGCTACTCCAATGTACAAATGATGCAAATATTTTCTTGTTTATCATATGATTAATTATAAAAAATTATTAGTAAAAAATCTCTTAATTATTCTTAAGAATAAAAATTACGATCTTTTGCGTTTTTATCGGTTGACAACACATCTTATAGTTGTCATATTCAACTTGTCGTGTGGTAGTCCTAACTTGAATACGAAACACAGCAAATAACGACAACCCCATAAAAACAAATGTTTGAGCGAATATAAAGCTGGAAACTTTTGGGAATTACTCTCTGAAAACATTGTCTTTGGAAAGTATTCTTTGATAAAACAAGAGCATTTGTTTTGCCTTGTTTTCCCAAGTGAGCATCTTGGCGTACTCTCTACTGCTTTTTCCCATACAAGCAAGTTTTTTCCTATCCATTGCAAGAATTTCGCTGATTTTTTCTTTGATTGATTCAATATCTCTTTCGATGACAAAAAATCCCTCTCTGTCATGGATAAACTGCCATAAATCGCCATAAGGGGCAAGTATAACCGCTCTGCCCAATGAAATATATTCACCGAGTTTGTTTGGAAAACCTGCTTTTGCCATATTGTTATCAGGAAGAAATTGGACAAAAACGTCAATATCTTTTAACTTGATGATATCTACAACAGAAGATAGATTAACCCAACCATGCTCAACAATAACATCTTTTAATCCATACTTTTCAATAATATTTTTATCCAAATAACTTCCATAAGTATGAAATTTTACTTTTCCATGAAATTTTTCATCTGTAATAGCATACAAAAAGTTTTCCAACAATGAGCATTCACGATTATTCATTCCGATATAGCCCAAATTTAATGTAGAATGGTTTGTAGATATTAATGACATATCTATCAGTTCTTGCATAGTACCGCCTTGAATGATTTCTATTTTTTTGTCGTCTATATTATGCTCAATTGCTCTTTGACGCATAAAATTTGAAAGAACAACAACACCATCGGCTACTTGCTTGTCTCTTATTTCTATATAGTTTTCCCACCAACCATAAAGAATTTTATAAATGAGCGATTTATTGTCAAGGTACCCGTCTTTTCCGAGAAAATCCCACCATTCGCTTATATAAATAGTATTATGAGTGTATCTATAAAAGCGACATACAATACCAGCAGAACGCGTACCGCCATCACAAACAACCAGTTCATATTGATGGTAAAGAGCATAAACACATTTCATAATAACGGAGATAAAACCAAAACCTTTACTTAAAAATTTTTTAGGTAATGGTTCATAAAATTCGACTATGCGGACATTATCAATTATGGAAGTATGCCACAACTTTAAACCGTGAGGTTTATTCATTGCAGTCAGTAATGTAACATTATGTCCCGCACGAGCCAAACCTCTTGCCATATAAAACGTTCTTGCCCAACGTCCTGTTATTCCAAGATGAAGATAAAGTATGTTCATATTTTTTCTTTCCGCCAAACAACATGATTCACATAATTCGTATAGCTCAAAATAATGCGCACGATTTTTTCCGACACATTTGGTACGTTGTAATCTTCGATGATTTGCAAAGTACGTTCTGCGTC
>JAIRYX010000432.1 GCA_031267635.1 Planctomycetaceae bacterium | reverse complement strand
GCGATTGCCCGGATACCAGAGCCGTTGACGGACTGTTTGCGGATGGCGGCTTTCACGCCGGGTTTACAAGCGTTGTAGGTGTAGTCCGCATAAAATGTTTGGGGGGAACAGGCAGGGTTGTTGCAAATGTATCGTTGTTTGCCGGCGCATAGACCGTATTTGCCGACAGCTGCGCTGTGGCAGAAGGGGCATTGAAGTGTGATTAAAGTCATTATAAAGGAGGACTTGATTGTTAAAGGAAAATATCTTGTTATAGTATAATAAATATTAGAAAATTTGCCAAGACAATAATTCTAGGACACGATCGGTTTTACGGGTGGTTTTTATTGGTAAAGTTACGTCGTTGTTTTTATGGGATTCCGTGTGTTTAATGGCGTAATCTCGAATTGTTTTGGCAAGATGTTCGTTGGTCACTTCACGGGAGATTTTTGCCAATTCTTTTTTACTCAAACGAACAAGCACTTTTTCGGTACGTTGTCGATTCGGGGGCAATGTTGGTCGTCCGACATGTTTTTTTTCAGTCGGTTTCAGTTTGGTTGTGTTCATAATTATCCTCATAAGTTTTCAAGTGGTATTTTCGAGCGATTGAACATTTCATTTTCTCGCTGGCGGAAATTAGTTTTTCGTAAACGAATTGGATTTCATCGTTGGAACTTTGGAGCAAATGTTTTTGCATCCAGTGCGTTGTTTCTAAAATTTCGGCGCCGCCCGGAATTTCCGCACGAACGGCGGCGTTGACAGATTGACCGGCTTTTTTATTTTTGCCGTAAACTTTTCGCAAGTCGTTAATACTCATTTGTATTACCTCACAAGAGAACGGGGGATTTCACCCCCGCCGAATCCTCTGATTATTTCCGCCACAACTGGAGCATTGGCATTGTCACGCACATATAGACATTGTTGTAATCGGTGTTGATTTCGACTTCTTTAATTTCCACGGCGGAAAACCCATTCAAGAAAAGCTTTCTCGCAATGTTGAAATTTTTGGTTTTCTTTTTTGTTCCATCACCAAAAGTGATGACGTAGTACACTTTTACCATTTCGATTCTCCCATTGATTTTGGAGTTTTTTTCTGTGAGAGGAACATTTCCCCTCAAGACATTTAATGGGAACTTCTAAAAACCTGCATTTTAAAAAATTACAATATCGTAAAATACGGTATTTACGAAAATGGTACAGCAAAAAGAGAATGTTTTTAGAAGTTCCCTACTACTACCTGTTTGCACGGCGGACAGCAACAACGCAATCAAGATCCCAATGACCACCAGCAATTCGACAAGGATAAATCCACAAATCGTGTTACGATACGGACAAAACGGGCAAAAACATCTAATTCTCTGTCTTTGTCGATATAATCAACAAGGATACCCCCCTACCTAGAATAATACACCGGTTGCAAAATACTTTTTTTTATTTTGTAACTCCTTTTCGTAAAAGGTTTTGTGTGTAATTTTTATTGCGGCAAAAAATATTTGCTATACATTGAATATTTATCATGAGCCAAAACCGAGACGAAGTCAAGCGGGAAACTGCGAAAAAATCACTTATTTTGATTTCTATGCAGAAACATTTTCATTGTTGCGGATGTTTGTCATTCACGAAAGCCTCACAACCAAAGCATAAGACGGCCGCCCAGCATGTCCGGGATGCGGCTTTTTACCGTATTGACAATCTGAAAATCATGACAGCGTGTGCTGAAATGCGACGCGATTAACAGTTGATTTTGAAAATTATCGCGACGTTCCAGAATATCGTCCAAATGGCAGTGACCAAATTTATGGATTTCTTCCATCCGATGCGCTTCGGCAACAAACGTCATCTCGAAAATTAAAACATCCGCGCGGTAAAAGTCAGGATTTTCGTCAAAGCCGCGTGCTGTGCTGTCGCCGAAATACGCGACACGCGGAATTCGGGTTTCGTCGGAAAGGACGGTTCCGGAAACCGCCAAATCGCGTAACTGATGTTCAGGCAAATCGGCATATTGCGGTTTCAGCTTTTTTCGGCGTTCCCAAACAAGATAACCAAGCGATGGAATCGTGTGCCAAGTGCGATGAACTGTCACAACCAATTCCCGCGACAATTCGATTTCATCGCCGGGTGCGAGCGCGACAATTTTGCACGGCAATCGCCCGTGATCAAGCCGCGAAAACACGCTCAGTAGTTGCTTGACGGTCTCCGCACCGTCTTCGGGCATGTAAATGGTCGGCGGTTCCATTTTCATCATCCGCCGCCGCGCGATATACGCAGGCAATGTCAAAATGTGATCCATGTGCGTATGCGACACAAACCATCGCGGCGTTCCCATAAAATTCCAGGGTTGTGCTCCTAAATCGAATCCGAGTTTCATTTCGGGAATATGCCAATACGTCTGCACCGCCGCACGGGAAAATCCCTCGATGGTCAGTCCTTGAAATCGAATCTTCTTGAAAATATGATCGTGTATCATCACCGAATATTCTACTCCAAAGAGACATTAGGGACAAGAGGGACTTTGGGAATATGATAAGGCATCGTGCGCTAATAAACTTACCCAAAATCCTGTCGCATTGAATTGACATGAATGAGTATAATTACGATGTGCATGGTAAAATTATAATGGGGAGCTTCTAAAAAACTCTTCCCAATATCAGCAAGTCCTTATTTTTCAATGGTAGGATTTGTTGAAAGTGGGGGTTTTTAGAAGTTCCCAACAAATATTTCCTAAAAATGCAATCCTATTTTTATCAATGATTTTGAACATTTTGTGCGAGGTGTACTGCCGTTGGTTGAGCATAATAGCAACATACGTTCCACTGTACTTTACAATTTGGAATTATTGATAAAAACGAAAGTAAATAAGTTTATTAGCGCAGGATGCCTTATAATCGTATCGGCAACGAATAAATGGCAATTTCTTACCGTAGAATGCATAAAAACCGTCCTTTCGCACTGAGCCAACTATCTACATAATCGTAGAGCGTCTTCATGGTGTCCCCGAATTCTCCGGGAAAGCGCTCGACCTCTTTCGCGGTGGTAAAAAGATGGCTCGCGCCTTCCACAAAAACGAGGGTTTTATCATTTGATTTGGCGTTTTCATAAATGACTTCGGATGCAAGGTATTCCCATCCGCCGGTCATTCCCGCCGCGAGAAGCGGCACGGAAATTTCCCGTACATTTCCCGGTGGGCAGCACCAGGACGAAGAATAATCTATGCCGTAAACTTCTTCTTCATTAAAACCGTAATCATCGGTTGTTCTAAGTATCCGTGCATAAATAATCTATCAAAAACGACCTTGCCCATTCCCAGCAAACATGATATAATTCTTGCATGTAAGACGATATTGTAAGCAACATTCGGGATAAATACAATAGTATTTCCGGTTTTTTTAACGAACGTCAAAAACGTCTTTGGGCGGCAGCCGAATCCAAATCGTTGGGACGCGGTGGTATCAGC
>JAIRYX010000377.1 GCA_031267635.1 Planctomycetaceae bacterium | reverse complement strand
TCGTTCTCCAGCACGGTTGCCGGGTTGAATAACTTTTGCAGGTGCAGAAGGACGGTTTTCTGTAGTTGAGTTATTTGGCAATTTATCCTCCGCAAAAGCAGACAAGGACAAAAAACACGTTAGTAAAATTGGTAAAAGTTTTTTCATTTTAATCTTTCTTTATTTTTAAGGTTTTAAAGTTATGAACAAGCAAAACCGTTTTGTTTGTCCGGTCAATAATTTTTTAATACGAAAAACGCGAAATTCTTTTCGCGAACTTTCGTGTTCTTTAACATGTTTCGCATTTTGGGCTGTCAATGCTTATCGTGAACACTTACTATTTTATGTCCAGCCTTTTATTATTTTTTTTCGTTCACTTTTTTCAAACGGTATTTTTCCCTTTCTTCTTTTGTTGGTTTACTATTCAATGCGTTTGTAATGTTTTTCATTGCCTTGATATATTGGTCTTGTGTTTGTCTTCTAAGCTCGAAAAGCTGGTCTTGCATGTAGTCGGCTGTGTAGCTACCTCCCGCCATTTCCGCTTTATAAATTTGTTGTGCCATCATTTTCTCAAAATCTTTCGGAAGTGCGCCAAGTTTGGGGTCAGGTAGCTTGGCTTCGTTCATGATCAGATAAAGAATCGCCTCGTTATTTTTTGCCAACGCCGCATAAAACAGAGGCGTTCTCTCTTTTTTATCTTCCTGATTGACATCAACATTATTTTCAATCAGATATTTCAGAATTTCAACGGCTTTTAGTTCTTCCGCCGCCAAATGCAGCAGGGTTATGTTGTCGTCATCGGTTTTAAATTTTAGCAATTCCGGATTCTTTCGAATCAATTGCTGAAATTCTTTCAGGTCTCCTTTTAGCGTCGCTCGCATCGCCTCTGCGATAGCTTTGACTGATGCCGGAATATCGGCAGGTTTATCATCCGCCAATATTTTAATTTCGCAACTCGACGCAATAAAAATCATTCCCACAGCAAACAAAACCGTTGGTACGGAAATAAAATAACGACGGAGGGTGAACTTGAAAGTTTTCGCATTAATGTTCTTTTGACCATAACCGATCACAGATGAAACGCTCTCAAATAATTTTGTGGAAATTGTTTTTTTCATTTTAAGCTTTTCCTTATTTTTAAGGGTTTTAAGTTTTGAACAAGCAAAACCGTTTTGTTTGTCCGGTCAATAATTTTTTAACACGAAACACACGAATTTCTTTTCGCGAACTTTCGCGGTAAAAAAAATTAATTACTACCAATCGGGTGAAATGATACGAAATGTCTTAAATCGGTTGAATTTGTTGTTGATTTGCGGTTAAAACCGGTGGTAATTCATGGTAAACGAACAGGTACACCGAATTGATCAATAATTGATTTTGCTTTTTGATAAGTTCTTATTCCGCGTTCTAATCTGGAACCGGTTGTGCGTGGTTGTTCAACGTTTTTTTGAGTTTCCGGCTGATCAATTTGCGGCTGTTGTTCGGTAATCAATTGAAATACGTTTTCTATTTCGTCGTTATTGGTTGCCGGTTGTGTTTTTTCCTCAATGAGATTCGAACTGATTTTATTTTCTTTTGGATTCTTTTTGTCTTGTAAACCGGTCACAACACCTGCCATAAAAAATGCTAAATCAGCGTCGCCGTATTTGCTATTTCCTTTGAACATGTTCATCAATGTTTTTCCTTCTTTGATGATTTCGTCTTCTGATTTGTGCCGTCCGAAACCACGCCCATAATCGAAATAAAATGCAGAAACAACATTCGACATATTCCATAATTCGTTATCTCTGAATTTAGTTGTCTTGTTCCGAAGATTCTCAATATTGTTTTTATCTTGCTGCATCTCTTCATATCCTCCAAATTGTCCTGACAGAAATTCCTGACGCACAATAAAAGCAAATAACTCTTGCGGCCATGGTTTGAGATTATAGTTATCATATTGTTTCCAGTGTATTCTTGCTTCATCAAAATTGCCGAGAATGGCGTCTGCTATGCCAAAATGATAAGCACAAGATTTCTCATATCCTTGTAACTTCTTCAATATTCCTTGAAAATCGGTATATGCTTTTCTGTTCTCTCTTTCGGTAAGCAGATGACGGCTCAAACCTGCCATTAAGAATACGTTATTTTTACTAAAACTATTTACTTTTTTATCGGCGTTTTTTATCTCTTGTAAATCCATTGGTTGTCTTGTTATCGCTTTAATATACCAAGTCATTATAAAGACATCGGCGTTATCGGCGATACTTTCTGATTTGGTTTTTCCTCCTTGATTTAAACGTCCGGTATCAATGAAGCCATTAGCGGAAGCATTATCGCCTGATATTATTGAAAAAGCAGCCAGAATCGCACAACTCTTTTTCCATTCATAATTGTCGTAATTTCGTTTTTCCATTATCGTGTTAATTCTTTTTGCGGCATCTTTTAATCCTTCAAAATTATTCTGGCTGTACATGGTGGGTAAAACATCAAAGATGAATTGAATACGCTGAGTAGGGCTATCAATTGATTTCAACGCATCAAAAAATTCTTTAAGTATTGTACGATAATGTTCTTTATCTTGAGCGGCATCGGCAAACTCCAGTAATGAGCAAAATCGTTGTACATTGATGACGGGTTGAATATCGTCTTTTTGCAATTCCCTCAACGGTTTAAGCCATTCATCAGGATTGTCCAACGGTGGTGCTGAATTGATTTCAGTAATAGTTGTTTCTTGGGGTTGCTCTGTCGTTTTTTTCGCAACTTCAACATGATCGGAATTATCTTTTTCCACTTCTGACGAATCTGCTGTAAGCCAAGTTGGCGGCGGATTATCTCTATCAAAAATTTCAACACTGATCAATTCTGCAAAAGGAATGAGAGTTGTTATTTTCTTAACGGGCGCAAACGCATTCAGTGATGTCATTCTGACTTCTTCGTTGTATTCACCATGTAAATTTTTGAACCATACTCTGATACGATATTTATCTTTTTCCCGAACCAGTTTTTTGATGCTCTCTGCATTGCCGCTTACTAGAATTTTTTCCCATTTAGGCAAAAAACCGCCAGTTGTATTGGCAACCGCCGTATCAGCAATACTGTACTTGTTGTCTAATATTTCGCTGGTAACATCTGAAAAAGGTGAACGTAACTTAATTGATTTTGCAATCAGATAAAAATCTTTGGTAATATAAATAGGAAAACTTGCCATATAGCCATTGACTTTTACATCGAAATCGTAGGGAGAATAGGAATAGTCTTGATAAAAGATTTTATTTTTAATTTCTTTTAACTTTGTTTCAATTATATCATTGGTGATTTTGATTTGTTTTTCAATTTCCGCTTTATCGAAGGCATCGGCGTTGCGTAATTTTCCGTTCAATTCTTCCGTTTTTTGCATTAGTTCTGCTGTTCCGAATTTAAGTAAATTCTTAACTGTTACTTCTTTGTCCTCGAACCCCGCATTTACTTTCATGTACAGAGTTAATGCAGCATCTTGATTTGAAATTTCATTTTGGTTTGTTGTTTTTCCCGTAACAGGATTGTCATTGAGATTGTTATTGTTTTTTGATTGGTGTTGTTTGAGAACCTCTTCTGCGGATTCATTCAGCAATTCGGTTACGGTCTTATTATCGTTGCTTTTATCACCAATATCACCAAATGCAATTCCCATCATTAACTCCATTGCGTCCGGTTTATTATCTTGTTTTGCGGAGGGGGTGGTTTCCGTTTTAACCGTATCGGATTTTGTTGTGTCGGATTTACTGTTTACATTTTCTTTCTTTTTTACTCCAGATGTAATTTTACATTGTGGTAAAGCTTCTTGTAACCGTGCGATTCCAGATTCTGTTATATTGGGACAGTATCCCACCAAATTAACCGATTTTAAGTTTTTCATCTGCATCAAATACTCTAAACCGGAATCAGTAATGTTTTTAATAGATCCCAAATGTAGATATTCCAACCCGCTAATACCACTCAAGTATTTTAAACCGTCGTCAGTTATATTTTCATTTATATTCAAAGACAACGATTTTAATCGCGTCAACTTTGCAATATGTTTTAATCCGTCATCGGTAATCTTTTTACACGGGTCATTCATTATTGACATCCACTTTAGTGTAGGAATGGATTCGGCTATATTTTCCAAATCTTCATCTTTTACTTGAATAGAATCTTTGTCGTGTACTTCTTTTCCGGCACTGTTCGTCCATTTTGATTCTGTTATAGAAACTTTCTTATAAAAATCAGTTTTTGTTGGTTTAGTATTGATTTGTAATTTGTAATCATTTACATTCTTTCCCTGTTCGGTTCTTTTGATCTTATTTGTTATGGTCTCTAATAACCTTAATCTCTCCAACCTTACTTGTCTCTCCAAATCTCCAGCATCTCTATCACCTAACGCGGTAAGCATTTTGAATGAACCTTGTTGGAATGGCGACAATTCTACACAGTCCGTCATCGGCATATTTGAACCATTGGCAAGAAGGTAGAGAATCATTTCGTCACCTTTTATGTTCGGAGCAGCAGCAAAAAAAATTGGGGTAAAATTATCCCCATTTTTAACTGTTGGGTCGGCGCCTTGCTCAAGCAAATATTTTACTATTGCTAATTGATTGGAGTAGGTTGCAATGTGCAATAATGAACTTGTACAAGATTGATTACCGTCGAATTGGTATTCATAATCCTGAATCACCAATATGGGGTCTTCTTCAACCAGTTGTTTGACTTGTTCCAAGTTGCCTTTTATGACAGCTTTTGGTACTTTTGAACTCGTTGTTTCATCTGTTTGTGCATTGATTTGACCGCTGAACAGAATTGTCCAGGCGAAAACACCAAAGAGTGTCGCAATGACAAAAAAACGAATGGAAACGGCTAAAAATGTAATTGTTTGGTAAAGTGTTGTTTTCATTTTAATTTTTCCTTATTTTTTAAGGTTTTAAAGTTATGAACAAACAAAACCGTTTTGTTTGTTCGTTCTGTTATTTTTAATCAACAGATTGACCGGATAAAAAAAGTTGATTACGATCTGCCTAATCACGTGAAGGTGTAAAATCGAATGAGTGGTTACGTTTTTATTGCAACGCATCTTGTTGTTTTTCTACATTTTTTTTGTTCCGCAGTGAAGCTATCCCACCAAATACTGGGCGTATATCCCATCCCCAAAAAACATTCGGGCTAAAGGTATTCGTGTGATTCCCGTTTCACCATCTGGGTTATCACTGTTGGCAAAAAAATCATATAGATTTTGCTGTTCAAGATAAGGGAATAGTGTAAAACGAAAGATATTGGTTCGGTTACCCGAACCCATTGTTTCATATTTATTCGTGCCACCGCTCAGGCAACTTGCACAGCGGGCAAGAGAAGTGCAATCAAAATTTCTATTGATTGCGATAACTATCAGAAGTTCAACTAACGTGAACGCGCAGGTGAGTGAGTGAGTGAGTGAGTGAGGTGGACTCCTCCCCAAATAACTATAAAGCAATTTAGGGATTTTGTAAATGAGTTCTTCATAATTTTATTCTCAATTTCCATGAATTTTTGAAAAAATGCCTGTCCAAATCAAGTAAATAGTGCATACATAATAAAATATAATAACTGAAAAATAATTGTCAATACAGCAAAAAATTTTAAATAAGGAAATTTTCTGGAAAATTTCCTTATTGTTTCATACTCTTCGCTGAGAGATGCAAAATGGCACACGGCAAAATAGGGATTTTTGAAATTTATAAAATACCCAAATTAACTTTTTGGCGATGCCGTCGTTCATTCTTTCGCCGACTTTTCATTTTTCTTGCGTATTGGTTTCGTTTTCGATTCCAACGGAATTTCCGCATTGTCGACGAGTTCCAATTCTTCTTCTTTTACCGGAATCGGTTTGCCTTCGACAATGGCAGTGAGTTCGTCCGTGTCCATCACTTCTTTTTCAAGTAGATATTCCGCAAGTTTTGTCAGCGTGTCGCGATGTGTTTCCAGCATCGCTTTTGTTCTTTTGAGCATCTCTTCCATAATGGTTTTGATCTCCTGATCAATTTCCCATGCGGTTTGTTCGCTATGTAAACGCGATTGAAACATCCGTTGTTCCGCAATGTAACTTCGCGGACTTTCGCGGTAGTTAATCCGTCCCAGACGACTCATGCCGAAATCCATGACCATGCTGCGCGCTAATTCCGTTGCGCGTTCTAAATCGTTCTGCGCGCCAGACGTAATTTTATCTGTACCGAAAGTCAATTCTTCCGCTAACGTTCCGGCAAGAAAGACTTGAATACGGCATTCCAGCTCTTCGCGAGTCATCAAATAACGGTCGTCTTCCGGTCGTTGCAACGTGTAACCGAGTGCCGCCGCACCGCGCGGAATAATCGAAATTTTATGCACCGTGTCCGCTGCCGGAAGAAGATGCGCAACCATCGCGTGTCCGCTTTCGTGGTACGCAACATGCAGTTTTTCATCGGGACGAATGGCATGACGTTTCTTTTTCAAACCGGCAGTCACTCGTTCCGCCGCTTCGTTGAACTCCTCCATCGTTACCGCTTTTTTATTGACGCGGGCGGCAAGCAAAGCCGCTTCATTGACCAGCGCGGCAAGATCGGCTCCCGCAAAGCCCGACGTTATCGATGCAATCGCTCGCAGGTCGATTTTGTCGTCTAATTTGATTTTTCGCGTATGCACTTTCAAAATTTCTTCACGTCCGCGAATGTCGGGACGATCCACAAGCACATGACGGTCGAAACGTCCCGGACGCAATAACGCCGAGTCGAGCGTTTCCGGTCGATTGGTGGAAGCCATCACAATCGTGCCTGCATCGGCGTTAAAGCCGTCCATTTCCACGAGTAAGGCGTTCAGCGTTTGATCGCGTTCTTCGTTGGAACCAAGATTCCCGTTGCCTCGAGTTTTGCCGATAGCGTCAAGCTCGTCGATGAAAACAATACAAGGAGAACGTTTCTGTGCTTGATCGAACAAATCGCGCACACGGGCAGCTCCAACACCAACATACAATTCCACAAAATCCGAGCCGGAAAGACTAATAAACGGAACACCCGCTTCACCGGCAACCGCTTTGGCGAGTAACGTTTTTCCTGTCCCCGGTGGTCCGAACAGCAACACGCCTTTGGGAATGCGTCCGCCGAGAACCTGAAATTTTTCCGGCGTTTTCAAAAATTCGACGATTTCTTTCAATTCTTCGACCGCTTCATCAACGCCCGCCACATCGTTGAACGTAACCTCGATGTCTTCCTGCGATACTTGCCGCCCGCGATTCCGGCTGAATGCCATCGCGCCGGAACTTGCCATTTTACGGAACATAATAAAAATCAACGGAATCGACGCAAGCATCATCAAGAAAAAGATAAGCGATGTGGCGTGCATTTCCCAAAAATTCGGACGGCTTAACGCACGATAATTAAAATTTGCTTTTTCCAAGCGTTTTGCCAACTCAAAATTATCGTCATTGAGTCCCAAACGTCCCACAGTAAATTTTGTACCAGCCGCCGGTTTTTTCTTTTTCGATTCGGGAGCAATAATTTCCCGCGTGATGGTTCCTGTGATTTCATAAGGAGTTATGACAATGTCGCCTACTTTTGAATAACGCACTGTTATTTCATTTTTGTCTTTCCCCTCTTTGATTTCAATAACCGCTTGGGAATTATTGGCTCCTTGATCAATCAATCGAAGCAAATCGCCCATCGCAATTTCACTACGTTTTGGTAAAGTGAGTAGATTAAGTAGGCAAATTGCAACAACCACAATTGCCGCAATCACCAAAAACGATTTCCCGCCCCCTTCAGGACGCGGAATTTTAGGAAACGGATCATTTTGCGGCTTTTGGGGCGATTTAATATTTTTCTGTTCCCGATTTTCTGGTGATTGTTTTTGGGAATGGGTTTCAGAATCCTGTTCAATCTTGTTTGTCAAAAGATGTAACACGTTGGTAAATTTAATGTTAGAAAAAAAATACAAAATTAAAGAGTTCATTGAAAATACTCGAAAAAATGATTTGCGCGGTTTGTTTTCTATTAATTATAACTCATTTGATTTTATTTTACAGACATTTTTGAGAAATGGAATGTCTCTAAATATTTCTAATAATAAAAAGGGAACTTCTAAAAGCATCCCCCAGATGTTAGTAAGTCCTTATTTTTCAATGATAAAATTTGTTGAAGGTAGGTTTTTTAGAATTTCCCTAAAAGTAACTATTCAGTCGATCAAACCACATAAATCCGCACTGGGCAACTGTAGAGTTACAACTCATGTTACGCATGAGGTCTATGTAAATACTTTCCATTGTAATTGTCCGCGTCTTTTTGTAAAATGATATATATCTTTTTTAGAAAAAGATGCGGATTTTTTTAAAAATGATGCGTGTATTTTTTTAGAAGGTAACTATTCAGTTGTCCAAACGGCGTTATTATTGCAGCCCTTATTTTTGAGATACTGGATTTTTATCAAAACAAGGACGCGAAAAATAAGGAATTAAGGGCGCATATCGGAAGCTTTGTTGGCTACTAAGGGGATTTTATACATAAGGGCTGAAATAGGTGATATTTTTCGGTAAAATTGACTATAAATTACCCAGTTGCCGTGCGGAGGTATTTGAGTTGGGCAACTGAATAGTTGCAGGATTTTATAAATCAAGCCCTCCCGAAAATGTGAAATAAACAGAAAAAAGAGAAATTCCTGACAGATGAATATATGCAAAAAATCAACGAACAAGCTTGGGCTTGGGTGGATTTTAAAATTAGTGTGCGTAACAGGAGTTAATCAACAAGACCATCTCAAAGACCAATGATAAACGCTCACTGATTTTGTTTTTTTGCGTTGCGCTGGCGTTCAACGTATTTTTGATCGGGTTCGGATAATTTTGATATTTCCACCGTTGTTCTTGTACCGTTTTCTTTTTCAATAATTACCGTAGTTTCGTTGGCGGGAAGATACTTGGCTTGGACGCTAAACTGCCCGTCGCGATTTGTCCACGTTCGCATTACAATCGGTTCCGGTTGGTTCAATAAAGACGATGACACATCTGTCCAGGGTTTCGGAATATCAAGGTCAATATCCGAAATCACTTCACCTCTGTCGTTCCAAACCAGCAAACAATTTGAGCTTCCATTCTTTCGGTGATTGCGATTGCGTTTTGGCATCGCCTGTTTTGATACTTGCCTGAGTTTCGTCATCCATTTGTTGGCGGTTTTTCAATCTGATTTGAAAACTCTCATTATCGAATTTTTGATAGGTATCAACCGCGATTTTTTCATTTTCATCAAATTCAATTTTTCTGTTTCCAACAAAATTCTGAAAATCAATCTGACTTAATTTACCTGTTTCATAAAAATCGACTACAATATAATGACCAAGCAAGAATTCTCTACATAAACCAATAGTCCCATTATTGTAGAATCCAATACATACACAAGGACGACGTTTCAGTGATCTTTTACCAATTTCAACTGATCTCAAAACAATTATTTTCGATTCATATTTGTGAAAGAATAAATTAATATTGCTGTCAAAATTAGGGACATCCTGGACTTTTTTCAGTATAGGCGGATTGAGCCATCCATGAAAATTCATTTCATTCTTGACTAGATCATCCAAGTAATGCATACGTTTTGTTACATCATCAAAGTTCACCGTGGCGGACAATTGCGGAAATTCCGCTTCAGGTTTATCCCCTCTTGAATGGGGAACAAGGTTAGTAAAAAAAACACGAAAATGGCTAACAGTAACAAAAGTCAATTTCATGATTTTCATAACAAAACCTCGACGCACAAAAAAAATATCGTAATGGAACAATTTTTTGGGCAGTATCTTACCGCCTTAAATTATGGCGTTGAGTTATTATTTAGGATTTTCTTGTTTCAAAGTAAGTTGTTCTTTAATAAAACGTTGGTCAATGTCTCGAAGAACGGAAATCTCAATGGTCGTGCGCTTACCGTCTGTTTTTTCAAGCGTTACAGCGCCGTTATCCAGTGAAATAAATTTTGCGCTGGTTTTGAAAAGTTTATCGGTTGATTGCCAGTTGCGAATTTGCGGAATGAGTGGAGTTCCTTCAATCGGTAATCCCATTAGGAGATACATTTTATAAAGCCGCAGTTGAGCAATTTCATCAGTATGTTTTTCAATCGCTGCATTAACAAAACCGGGGATTGCAACTGCGGGTAAAATAGTTGTCATTGTCTGATAAGCAATTTTATAATACTGTTCATCATGATTATTGGTTGCTGCGATTTCATCCAATAATCCCCAAATCGAAGGAATGCCAATCTGTGCAAGAGCAACTGCAGCGGAATATTCTTTCAACGCTTCATATTTCTCGTCAATTTTTTCATTATTGGGCTTGACAGCGGCGTCAGGTTTGACCAAAAGCATCGGAACAAGAAATTCCACTGCTTCCACAGCTCGAAATTCACCAAGTTTGGCAACAGCAAGAGATGTTTTCGTATCAAATATAAGGCATTTTTTTTCTGATCTTTCAAAACTGATAAATTTGCTTCAATTGCCGATTGACGAGACTTGTAAAGTAGATGTTCCATTGTATACAGGCTAAGTTTTGGAAGCAATATTTTTTCAGTATTTCTTCTTTCAGCATGCATTATATAGATGCATCAGCATCGTTTTGAAGTGATTCAAATTATTAATTTGATCAACGGTTAGCATTTTCTCGTTTTCCTCAATGTAGTTATCAATAGACCGAACACTATTCAAAAAACAGTTATTTTGTATTCACCTGTTTTGCCTAAATAGCCTGATGTGAAGTTAGAGAAAAGGTCTAATAATTGCATAAGAAGATTCTTCTGGTAAAGAAGCACTAAAATATAACTCTGGTCCCAAGAGGATGCTTTTGTTTTTCGAGCTTAATATTAGTAATGAAGGGATTGCCGATTCACCTATTCTAACAAGAGCGGCAGATACAAAGCAATCATTGAAACCTCTTGGTGAACCACCGAACATTCGGTTCGGATAATTAATCGTTTTAACCAGAGCATGAGTAATCGAAGGAGAATTTATCCTTAGTGATCCAACTAACTCTACAGTACGATATATGTCGTCTGATTTTTGAATTGTCCTTTTTTCAATAATATTCCAGTTATTTTCATCAGAAATGATGATAGGAACTGCGCGCAAATAACCTATCAAATACCATTCTTAATCGTATAGTTCCACTCTCCATGAAAATCATGTTTTTTGATTTTCACGTGAGCTAATTCTTTGTCGCTGACTTTAATTCATT